>JAAZPN010000148.1 GCA_012797215.1 Chloroflexota bacterium
CAAGCTGCAGTCCTTAGGCGAATTTGACCTGAAGACTTCCAGTTGGATCCTTACGCCGGAGGGCGTGCGCAAGCTGGGCGGCGCGCTCTTTGGCGACCGACGTTACGGGCGGGTTTTTTTCTATCATAATGGCGCGGAATCATATTACGGCGTGCGCGGTTTCCGCGCGTCCGTGCGGGTGTAAAGAATATCCAAATAAATTTTTAGTAATAGCCTGCAGCAAGACCACAAGGAAGGGGAAGAATTATCTTAGCAGGGTGTTTATTTTGTCGCGCGTTAGCCAATCCGCTCCTTTGCTAGCTTATAATTAGCGCGTCAGCCGAGGAGGAATTCACCATGCAGCCTATCCCAGACCTTATCCGCCAGATGACGCTTGAAGAAAAGGCCGCGCTTTGTTCAGGGCAGAATTTCTGGTTTCTGAAGGCATTGGAGCGGCTCGAAATCCCTGCAATCATGCTCACCGACGGTCCCCACGGCCTGCGCAAACAAGCCGGTGCGGCAGACCATGTCGGGCTAAACCAAAGCGTGCCAGCCACCTGCTTCCCGACCGCCTCCGCGCTGGCAGCCACCTGGAACCGCGACCTGGTCTTTCAGGTCGGTCAAGCTCTGGCAGAAGAATGCCTGCAGGAAAGAGTCAGCGTCATTTTGGGACCTGGCGCCAACATCAAACGTTCCCCCCTCTGCGGCCGCAACTTTGAATACTTTTCCGAAGACCCTTTCCTCAGCGGGGAGATTGCCAAAAGCCACATCCTCGGCGTGCAATCCCTGGGGGTCGGCACATCACTGAAGCATTTCGCGCTGAATAACCAGGAGCACCGCCGCATGACCACCAACTCCGTGGTAGATGCGCGCGCTATGCGCGAAATCTACCTGGCCGGGTTTGAACGGGCGGTGAGAGGCGGGCAGCCCTGGACCGTGATGTGTTCATACAACCGCCTGAACGGCACATACGCCTGTGAAAACAAAGCGCTGCTCACGGATATTCTCCGGGAGGAATGGGGCTTTGAGGGGCTGGTCGTCACCGATTGGGGCGCGATGAACGAAGTTGTCGAGGCTGTGCGCGCGGGCACGGACCTGGAAATGCCGGGCGTGGAAAACGGCAACACCGAAAAGCTCATCGCTGCCGTACGCTCCGGAGACCTCGAAGAAACCCTACTTGACCGGGCCGCAGCACGCGTGTTGGCGCTAATTCAAAAATCCAGTGATGGCTTTCGCCCCGCCTTCTCGTATGACCAAGCAGCCCATCACGCTCTGGCCAGGCGAACTGCTGCTGAAGGCGCGGTGCTGCTAAAAAATGAAGGCGGATTGCTCCCGCTGGAGGGTACGGGCAAAATCGCGCTGATTGGCAGGTTTGCTAAAGAACCGCGCTACCAGGGCGCGGGCAGCTCGCTTATCAACCCTACCCACCTGGAAAACCTGTACGAGGAGCTCGCTAAACTCATCGGGGAAGAGCGCCTGATTTACGCGCCTGGATATACCGCAAAAGGCCAGACGGACGAAGACCTCCTGCGCGAAGCCCACGCAGCCGCCAGCCGCGCGGAAACTGTTATCCTGTGCGCCGGCCTGACTGACCTGGACGAAGTGGAAGGGCTGGACAGGGAACACATGCGCCTTCCTGAAGGTCACAACAGGTTAATCGCGAGCCTTTCCGCAGCCCACCCGCGCTGCGCTGTGGTCCTCAGCAATGGTTCGCCAATAGAAATGCCCTGGATCAGCTCTGTTCCCGCCGTGCTGGAAGCTTACCTGGGCGGTCAGGCAGGCGCTGGCGCGGTCGCGGATATCCTGACCGGCAAGGTGAACCCCAGCGGAAAACTCGCAGAAAGCTTCCCCCTCCGGCTGGAAGATACCCCAGCCCGGCCCTTTCCAGGCGGCCCGCAAACGGTGGAATACCGCGAGAGCATTTACGTCGGTTACCGCTATTACGATGCGGTCCAAGCGGATGTCCTTTTCCCATTCGGGCACGGCCTTAGTTACACAAATTTTGAATACAGCGATTTGCGCATTCGAGTTTCTGAAGAGGGTGCGTTAGCAAGCTTTACCGTGAAAAACAGCGGCTCGCTGCCGGGCATGGAGATTGCCCAGCTTTATGTGCGGGATGTGGAATGCTCTGTTTTCCGCCCGGAGAAAGAACTGAAGGGTTTCATTAAGGCGGAGCTGCAGCCCGGCGAGGAACGCGCGCTTGAAATTAAACTGGACCCGCGCGCTTTCGCGTTTTACAACCCAGAAAGCAGACAGTGGGTAATCGAAGAAGGCGAATTTGAGATTCTGGTTGGCGCTTCGTCGCGCGATATCCGCTTGAGGGCAGCGCTCTCTCTGCCTGGGAGTGAAGCGCCGCGGGCATGCAGAACTGAAGGACTGGAGCCCTATTTCCACCCCAGCCAAGCTGCCGGCTTCCCACGAAAAAGTTTTGAAAAACTGCTGGGCAAGCCCCTTCCGCCAAACCTTCCGGACAAAAAGGGTCACTTCAGCCTGAACACCCCCCTGGCAGATATGAAAGGCACCTTGGTTGGAGCCTATCTATTCCGCGCCTTTGAGAAGGGCATGCAGAAGATGCAGGGACCTGAAAAAGACACCCCAACCAGCAAGATGCTGAACGCCATTCTGCAGGAGATGCCGCTGCGCACAGCCCTGATGATGAGCGGTGAAATCAGCCGGGAAGGGCTTCTGGCGCTGGTGACAATGATGAACGGAAAGTTTTCCAAAGGTTTGCGAGCTTTCCTGAAAGCACGTCAGCGCTAAATTTACCCCTCTTTTACACGCCAAAAGCCCAAGCCTGGGCATTCCCTCGCGCTCTTGATTTCAGGCAGGATTGCGCGGATGCCTACCCTGGCGTAAGCTCCTGCGCGTCTGGATTGAAACGCGCACGAACTCCGCGGCATGTTTCAGCGGACTGATGTGGCTGCCTTCCCCAGCATAAATCGTGCGGATTGGCACCCAATCCAACGTGAAACCATTCTGAACACAGAGAACAATCATTTCCACTTCAAACGCAAAGCCTTGCTCCGCGCAGTTCAGGCTTGCTTCCATCAGTCTGCGGCTAATCAGGCGGTAACCGCTCTGGTTATCCGGCACAGGCTGCCCGAGCGCCCACGAAAACAAGCGCGTTCCAAGCGTATTGCTAAGGCGGCGAACTACTGGCATGCGGGAGAAATCGCGCTTCCCGATGATCAGGTCAGCGCCGCTCTCCGAGAAGACCTGCAAAAATGCTGGGATTTCAGCCGGGTCGTGCTGCCCATCCGCGTCCAGAGTGATGACCGCGGCGAACCCATGCGCGAGCGCATAGCGAAAGCCAGCGCGCAGCGCCGCGCCTTTGCCCTGATTAGGCGATTGCTCCAGCACCTCCGCGCCTGCTTGCCTGCCGACTCGCGCAGTCTCATCGCGAGAGCCGTCATCCACCACCAGCACCGGCAAAAAACGACCTGCCGCGGCTGCTACAGGCTCAAGCCGCACTGCTTCATTGTAGGCTGGAATAAGTGCCAATATTTTTTGGGGGTTATGCTGGAGTGCCATTTTTGGGTCCTTTTGTTCTTGCTGCGCCTAAGCATGGGTGTGTCTGCGGCGCCGATACCAGATGCACGCCGGTTTGAGAAACACAAAGCTGACGGATCAGATGACCGCTTGCATTGTACCAGAGGCGGTTCTATACCGCCGTGGCAAGAATTATTTCCCCGCCAGCCCGAAGAGCGCTGACTTAATCATTTCTCCAATGCTCCAGGCGGCAGAAATTTTCTGATAATCAGCGATTAGCACGGCACTGCCAATTTGGTGCCTATCTCAATTGCAAGCAAAGGACTACAATAGTATCAATTACTATACCAAGGAGCAAAACACTATGTCACCAAGTATCCATTTTTCGCAGGAAGAAGCCAAAGCTCTGGCAGAGCGGCTGGGCGTGGATTGGACGCATTTCGATGTCGAGCAGTTCACCATGGGCGTTAACGTGGAGCTGGAACACGGCACGCGTGACGCGCTCACCAACGTGACCAACGATGACCCTCTGACCACAGCCAAAATCGCCCTCGCGCACCTTACCGAATTCCCGGATTATTACACCCGTCTGGATAAGCTGGAAAAAGAAGCCGACGACTACTGGAAAGACAAAAAGAAGTAATACGCGAGCAGCAATAGCCTGATAATTTCAGGCAACCATCCAATTAAGACGATTAACCAATCGGCGCGGCTGTTTTCAGCCGCGCCTGATTTGTACCAAAACGCAAAAATTTACAGCCAGCTTGTCAAAGGTGCAGATTGCGCGCGGCCACAAAGCCCAACTTGCGTTCCGTCAGAGCGCGCGCGGTAACGTTGCAGGCTGCCACCTTATCCATAAAATTCAAGCGCAAGTGTTCCCAATCGCCGCTGGCAATTACTTCAGCTTTTTCCCTGAAATAATCCAGAATATCCGAAGGGTGTTCGCGGGCAGCATCGATTTCTGGCTCGCCGCCTTCGTGCTTGGCCGCAATGTTGGGCACGCGCGCCGCGACCTCGAGCAGTTCCTGCCGGCGGTTATACGGCTGAATGACAATGCTCTTGTATGTTTCGGTAATGTGGTGCTCAAAGCGGATGACGCGCTCAAAGCCAAGCGTTTTGCGGAATTCGGAGCTCAATTCCAGCGTTTCGTTATTGATGGAGTTGGACCAGTTAAAGCCAATCAGGGGCGAAGTGCCGTCCGGTCGGCTGAATAGCTTGGCCATGGTCATAATCCACAGCGCGGAAGAGGGGTTATCCGCGCCAAAAAAGACCGAAATTTTGAATTGAATATCCACGCCCAGCCGGTAGAGCATAAATCCGAGCAGAATCGTCCCGGCATTAAAGTTCAGTACGTGCTGAACGCCGTAGTTGGTGTAGTAGTACAGGAACTCATCCAGCCAGCGCAGGGCATGCTCATTTGGCTGTCCGATGCCGCCAAAATAACCGGTAATGGTTGCCGGGCCGCCCAGGTGCGGGTTGGAGCCATCTGTGCCTTTGGTGTCCAGCGTCTCCACAAAAGAAGCGCCGATGATATCCAGCGCGGCCACGATAGCCGGCAGGTCGCCATCCGCTTCCGATTCCTTCATTTTCCGCACGGCAATGAAGCGCCCGGGCACCAGGGTCTGGTTGGCAATGGCTTGCTCCAGCATAGGGCGGACCCAGGGGAAGTATTGCAGGGCGGAGACTTCCAGCGTGACCGCGCACTCCTCATTGATGCAGTCCGGATCGTAATCCTCCCCCAGCACGGCTTTACGATAATCCGCCAGACGGACAAAAGCGCCGCGGCTGCGTTGGTCAATCAGCCAGTAAAGGTCATCCAGGTATTGCGGGGCTTTCTGCCGGATCTTCTCGAATAAGGCTTCCATCCGGCAGGATTCGCGGTGTTTGCGGTTGATTTCTTCCGGGGTGCCGTAACGCGCCACTACTTCCAAAAAAGCGTTGACGACGCGGCTGTTGGGGTCCAGAAGAACGCTGTTGACAGCTTCCAGATTGCTGGCGGGGATTTTCAGAGTTTCACGCAAATCGCTCATGTCTCAGCTCCTAAAGCATGCTCAACAGTTCGTTGTATTCATCGTCAGTCATGCCAAACCAGTTCTCAGGCGCGGGAAAGGTCTTTTCGCTGACTTCTTTGACGTATGCCTCCAGACCCTGACGAATGACCGACCCGGCATCGGCAAAAACTTTGGCCATGCGCGGCTTGAACTTGGGATAGAGCGCGAAGGCATCATGGTAAATCAGGAGCTGCCCGTGCGCGTCCAGACCCGAGCCAAGCGACATGATCAGGCAGTTTTTCGCTCGCTCCGTCACCAGCTTGCACAGGCGGTCCGGCACCAATTCCAACAGGATCATAAACGCGCCGGCTTCCTCCAGCGCTTTAGCATCATCCAGGATTTTTTTGGCAGTCGCGGCGCTCTTGCCCTGCAGCCTGAAGCCGCCCAGCGAGCTGACGCTTTGCGGGGTGAGGCCCAGGTGGCCAATGGCAGGGATGCCCGCGTCCACAATCGCGCGGAGGCGTTCGCACACAGCTGAACCACCTTCCAGCTTGATGGAATCGCAGCCAGCTTCAGCCATAAAGCGTCCGGCGCTGCGCACCGCGGTCTCGTTCGAAGGTTGATAGCTCATGTATGGCATATCCCCGACCACCCAGGTGTTTGGCGCGCCGCGCCGCACCGCCGCGCTGTGCCGGATCATGTCGTCCATCGTCACTGGCAAGGTGCTGTCGTAACCCAGCATGGTCATCCCCAGGCTGTCCCCCACCAAAATCATATCCACGCCGGCCTGCTCCTGCAGGTAGGCGGTCGGGTAGTCATAACAGGTCAGCCAGGTGATTGGTTTTCCTTCTGCCGCTTTTTTGAACAATCCCGGCAGGGTCAGTTTTTTGCGCTGTTCGGTCATAGGTTCTCCTTTTCAGTGAATAGTGGGGTGAGGTTGTTTGGATGCAGAACGGCTCATGACAGCATGGGGAGTTTTCAGTGTTAGGAAGCAGTTGCGCTGAGGCAGCGTCAATCTCGTCATGTCGTATTGAAATTCACAGGGTTGGGTGAGCATGCTCCTCCTGAATTTCTCTGCCTTCATTATATCCTGAAGCAGCCCGGGGGGAGGAAGCTAGCTTGCGATGGGTCGCTCTTGGGAATTGTCAGATTTCTTGCATTTTTGAAGTCCCCGAATCAGCCGCGATAACGCCTGCTGAACTCCCCTTAGCGCTTTGGATTAATTGCGCATAAGTCCGCCCGTCGTGCATGATGAGCAGTGCTTCGCGCCTGTGCTTGCCTAAGAATTTCGGAAAGGCACTATAATCAAACCACCGATTGCACAGGCAGGGCGGTAAAAAATGACGGACGCAACCCAAGAAGAACACCCTAAGGTCAATACGCCCAAACGGGGCCTACCCATATTTTGGGCGCTGCTCTTAGCCCTCTGCCTGGCGCCCTACCTCGCGCTGAGCGCTTTCGCCCGCCCGCAAGCGGATGACTACTGTTCTTCGGCGCTGTTTCGCTCACTTGGTTTCTGGCAGGCGCAGCTGAACGCTTACAATGGCTGGACTAACCGCTACGCCACCATGTTCTTTACCGGTATTCTCGATTGGTTCGGGCTGTGGGGGCTGCGCGTCCTGCCGGTCCTTCTTATCCTGGGGCTTGCGGTCAGCGCCTACCTGCTGCTGAAACAAGTGTTTCGCCGCGTAGGCGTGGAACAACCGCGCTCAAACCTGGTCTTGTTCGCGCTGGCCCTCACGCTGCTCCATATTGCCGCGCTGCCCAACCTGTACCAATCTATTTACTGGCGGGCAGGCAGCCTCGCGTACACCCTGCCGGTCATCGCGCTAAACCTGCTGCTGGCGGCGCTTCTACGCGCCCATGCGCGCAAGCCCGTCCGGCACGCTCCTATCCTGTTCGCGCTAGCCGCCTTTGTGGCGGTGGGGTTCTCCACTACAAACGCGGCCTTGCAGCTTACCGCGCTTGGCTTCCTTTTTGGCGTCCTGCTTTGGCGCAAACAGCTTAGCCCCCAGGAACGTCCGCTGTGGATAGCTGCGTTGGTTGGCAGCGCGCTCGGCCTGGTCGTGCTCGCGCTGCAGCCCGGAGCGCGCTTGCGGCTGGCGCAAATGCCGCCTATGCCCGGCTTGGGGCGCCTTATCTATCTGACCCTGCGATATTCCGCCGCGCTGGTTTACCACAGCCTGCTTGATTACCTGCCTGCAAGGCTTGCCGCGCTGCTGATAGGCTTGCTGTGCGGTCTCTCAACACGCGGACTAACCGTACCGCCGCTTAAGAAAATTCTCGCCCCACTGCTCCTGACCGCGTTGGGAGCGTTTTTACTGATTGCAGCCTGCTGTGCCCCCAGCGCTTTGGCGCAGTCCGCCTATCCTGGTCATCGCGCCCAAACTGGCGCAATCTATTTCATCAACGCGGCCCTGCTGGGGGCAGGTTTTCTGGTTGGGATTTGGCTGCGCGCGCTCCTTCCTCAAAAAACCTTGCGGCCGCTGCAGATTTTGCTGAATATCGGCGCGCTGGTTTGCCTGTTTTTCGCGTTAAAGCCGCTGCCTGGGCAATTCGCGGAAATCCGCAGACACGCGGCTGCCTGGGATGAACGCGAGGTCAGCATTCTCGCCCAGCGGGACGCCGGCGCTCGCAGCTTGCTTGTCCCGGGCGTGGACAGCCTGGCCGAATTGATGGAGCTCTCACCTGACCCCGCCAACTGGGTAAACGGCTGCGCGGCGAATTACTACCAAGTTGATTCCATTCGCAGCACCGAATAGCGCTCCCTCCTTGCCAAGCAACATCCAAATTTGCGTCAATCATGGCGATTTGCAGCAACAATCCGCTATACTGTATTTGTTGTTTTGTCCTAAAACCAATTTGCAGGGAGTATGAGCCGCTTTCGTTTCATCGTCTTTTTTCTGGCGGGCTTTCTGCTGGCAGCCAGCGCCTGGCAGCCGCCCCAGCCTGCCAGCCCTGAGCTAAAAGCCATGCTCTGGGAGGCTTTCACGCGCCGCGTTGAACAACTACGGCCGGGTGAATCCCTCACTTTCGCGCTCTTTACCCCCGAGCTTGACGAGGCTTTTCTTAGCCCGGATGGGACTGCCGCGGTTTTATGGTTGGCCCTGCGCGACGACACCGGCAGAAGGCTGGCATCCGAACCAGGCATGGTGTTGGCCGTCCTGCGCTCTGGAGAATGGCAGGCAATCCTGCCGGGGGACCCAGACTGGGAACAGAGTTTAGCCGCCATCCCAATCAACATGCTGCCCGCCGAGCAGCGCCCCGCGGAAGTCGCCTCCGAACCTGCGCCCGGCGCCATCACAGGTTACTACCTGCCCTACGTTGCTGGCACAGCGCGCTGGTTTGAAGGGTCCATCGGCCATTTTCAAGACATCCCCTGGCTTGGTTATCCCTCCTGCCTGGAGGTGTACTGCCGCTTCGCCTACGACTTTACCGATGACGCCCATTTCCCGCTGGTAGCCTCTAAGGGCGGCACGGTGGTTGCCTCAAGGGACAGCTGCCCGGACGGCGGCACCAACTGCACAAACTTCATCGTGCTGCGCGACCCTAACAACCTTACTTACCAGCTCTACCTGCACATGGCGCACGGAACCATCCCAAACGCACTCACCCCCGGCACGGCCGTCGTGCGAGGCCAATATTTGGGAGATACAGACGATACTGGTTACAGCACCTCGCAACACGTGCATTTCATGGTTACCAATAGCGTCTGGTTGGTGGATGACGGCTATTATTGGGGCGCTTCAATTGATATTCGCTTCGCGGACGTCCTGATTAACAATGGAGTTCCGCGCACCTGTTACGAAGTGACCCAGTTTCCGATTTACGGCGGCGCGACAGACTGCCTGGGCGACAAGAACGACCCTTTGAACCCGAATAACGATTGGTTCACCTCCGGGAATGTGGGCGCCTTTCCACCAAGCGGCACCCTCACCCGCCCCACTGATGGCCAAATCGTGGCTACCGGCGCGAACCCGCTGATGGACGTTACCGCGACTGTCAGCGATGATGTGCATGTGGACGCTGCCCAATTGCTGGTTTACCAAAACGGCGGGTGGAGCAACCTCGGTCCTAAAGTGACGCAGCCGCTCAGTCCGGGCGTCTTCGATTGGGACGTCAACCTGTGCCAAACGGGCGGCTTTAATGGCAGCCTGCAAATCGGTCTTTCCATTTGGGACCATGAGGGTAACCGCAGCGCGCCGTTGGCTGTTCGCACCATTCTTGTGGACCATGCCTGCCCGCCGCCCGCAAGTCAACTGGAACCAGCCCAGACCTTTGATTCCACCGCCGTGCGCCTCACCTGGAATGCGCAAACGGCCGGCCTGCCCATAGGGCAGTTCCATTTGCAGTGGCGCGAGAGCCTGCAGCCCTGGACGGACATACAAACACTCATTTACCCGCCGGAAGCCCGCGCATCCTGGTTCCTTGGTGAAATTGGAAAGAGTTACGACTTTAGACTGCGCGCGCTGGACAGCAACGGTCAGCCAGAGGACTGGCCGGCTGGTGACCTCCCTGAAATCAGCGTCAGTTTGCCCGCCAGCTGCAGCCCGGACAGCCAGGAGCCTGATGATGTTCCCGCGCAAGCAAACCCGCTGCTGCCCGGCGGCGAATTACTCGCTAACTTTTGCCCGGCGGCTAACCCGGACTGGTACGCGCTCACGCTGCAAGCCAGCCAGGCTTACCTGATTGAAGCCCAATCGCTGGGAGGCGGCGCGGCGGCGCGCTTATCGCTCTACGCGCCGGATGGGAACACGCTGCTCGTTAGCGCTGAGGCGCAAGATTTTGGAAAACCGACACTGTTGCACTATCACGCCGAAACAGCTGGGGTTTACTTCCTCAAGCTGGAGCCTTTAGCAGACTCGCTGGCAGGTAACGCGGCACAGTACCTGCTGCGCTTGAACAACGCGGCGGTGACGCATTTGCCGCTGCTGTTTAGGTAATTTCTTTCAGAGGGGGATTTTAGACGCCCAAAAGGGCGGAAAGCACGAAGACGAACAGCGACCCGAGGATAATTCCCAGGGATGTCCAATGCACATGGCCGTACTCACGCGCGGAAGGGATAAGCTCATCCAGCGTAATGAACACCATCACGCCGCCGGCAAAAGCCAAGGCGGCTGGGATAAGTCTGGAGAAGTTCACTAAAAACAGGCTGGCAAGCAGCGCGCCAACTGGCTCGGCAAAGCCGGATAGGAACGCTACGCGCAGCGCGTCGCGGCGGCGGATGCCGCCCTTGCACAGCGGCAGCGCGGTCGCAAGCCCTTCCGGGATGTTGTGCAGCATAATGGCGAGCGCCACGAACAGACCAAACTGCGGATTGTGCATGTAACCAGCCCCTACCGCGATGCCCTCGGGCAAGTTGTGCAGGGTGATGCCAATTGCCAGAAGAATCCCGGAACTGATCAGCTTCTGATCCACCGGCCGCTTGCGAGCGCCCTGCGCGCGCAGCCTGGCAAAGCGCCAACTACGATGCGGACGCAGGTCGACGCAGTCTTCTTGTTCGCCTTCAGCGGCGTGCGCGCCGTGGTACTCCACCTCACCAAAACGCATGTGCGGGGCAAGGTAATCCAGCAAGAACATGAAACAAGCCCCGAAGCCAAATCCTAAGGTAGCGGTAATTGGTCCTCCCAGTTCCCAAGCTTTATTGACAAGTTCCAGGAACGCGAGACAAATCATTACGCCAGCAGTAATGCCCATCAAGAAGCCGTAAGAGCGCCTTCCAGGCCTGCGGATAATTGCGATTAGCCCGCCCAGACCTGTGCCAAGGCTGGCAATCAGGCTAAGCAAGAGCACATTAACCAGTGGGGGTAGTTGTGAAATCATTGGTCAGAATAATCTTC
>JAAZPN010000149.1 GCA_012797215.1 Chloroflexota bacterium
CGGGCGTGGTCGATGATTTGTTTCATCGCTGGAGTCTCGCCTACAATGAATTCTTCCTGTCCGGCTTGGGCTGCCCGTAAGTGATTGAGCTCTCTACGCAGTGCGACAGCTTCTCCCGCGCGGCGCACCGATTTTTCCAGCTCGAGCAAGTCCAATGGCTTTTCGATGAAATCCTGCGCCCCGTTCTTCATGGCTTCCACTGCCATGCTGATTTCCCCGTGCGCGGTGATAATAATAATTTGAGGACGGTTGGCCATGCGGGCTGTCTCCGTCAACAGGTTAGGTCCGTATCCATCCGGTAGACGGACGTCCAGAATGATGATGTCTGCTTCGCCTTTGTTGATAAACTGCCTGGCTTCTGCAAGCGTGCCGGCTCCCAAGACTTCGTAGCCCTTAGATCGCAAAAATTCAGAAACCACCAGTCTGGCGGTTTCCTCGTCGTCCACTACAAGAACTGTCGCTGTCATCTCACCTTATTCCGCTTTCGGGAGAAACACATGGAACATGGTTCCGCCCGGATAGCTCTCCAGATTGATCGTCCCTTTATGCGCGGTGACGATTCTTTTTGTAATCGCCAATCCCAAGCCAGTTCCGCTGACATTAGTGGTCACAAAAGGTTCAAAGATGTGGTCCTTAATGTCATCCGGTATGCCAGGACCCGAATCTGCCACGATGATTTCGTACTGAGCTGGAACAAGGTGCTCCGCGCCATTTATCACGCGCAAATTCAGAGTTCCGCCGGTTTTTTCCATCGCTTGCACCGCGTTGCTGACCAGATTCACAAAAACCTGTTCCAACGCGCGCGCGTCAGCCCTCACCAAAGGATGCGCCGGGTTCGCGTCAAAATTATACCTGATATTCAAACGGGTAAGGCGCGGCGCCCAGCGCTCCAGGATGCTGGGAAGCATCTCAGCCAGGTCCACCGGCCGAAAATGGTACTCAACCGGTTTTGAGAAGGTCAGCGTGGAATCCATTAAATGAGTCAGGCGCAAGCAGTCGTTTTGCAGGCGGGAGACAAGGTCGTAGTGCGGATCTCCCGGTTTCATGGTCATGCCGATATACTGCAAACCAGTCATGATGCTATTAATTGGATTTTTGACCTCGTGGGCGAAAATCGCGGAAACTTCTCCCAAAAATGCGCGTTGTTCCAGCTGTTGGGTATGCGCGCGTATTTGCTCACTCTGGCTGAGGTCTCGCAAGATTAAGAGAATGCTGCTCAGCTTTCCGTCAGTCATTACCGGGATGCATACCACTTGCGCCAGAAATGATTTGCCTGTGCGGGTATTCAAGCTAAGATTGTTCGCGACTTTAGTGGAGATGCCCTGCTGCGCGGATTTATACAAGGTTGAAAGTGTTTCGTTGCCAATCAGCACCATATCGGCTTTTTGGAGAAAAACTTCGCTGCTCGCGTACCCCAGCATCATTTCCGCGCTGGGGTTCATCTCTGCCACGGATAGGTCTGGGGTGAGGATAATCAGGCCTTCTTCAATATTGTCGCTAATCGCGTGTTCCAGCTGAACTACCTGCCTGGTTCTCTGAACGGCGCGCTGGGCGTTCTCCACGCGTGCCAGATGATGCAGCACGCCAGCAGTGCTGGAAGCTATCAGTTTTATTCTCCGAAGACTGTCTTCGTCAGGCTGACTTCCAAATCCCGCCGCTGTCAGCGCACCCAAAAATTCTTTTTGGCGCGACAAAGGTATGACCAATAAGTAGTGAAACCCCTTGACCAACGCCAGCTCTTCCAGGGTGGAGCTGGGTTTTTGGGAAGATTTCCAGGTGATAATATCAGCCGTCAGCGGTTCTGGCGGCGTGTAAAGGTCCGGGAATTGCGCGCTCTGCAGGTCAGTATCCAGGCGCACCCGGATAAGCTCTTTTTCGCCCTTGCGCTGAATATAGACTGCCGCCGCCTGGGCGCGCAGTGATTTGTGAAGGATTTCCGCGGCCGCGCTTAGCGCTGCGGTGCTTGTGTCCTGATGTTGGATTCGCAAGAGGGCTTCGATAAAAGCTAAGCTGGCGGCGTGACTTTCGGGCTCGACTTGCGAATCGGGCGGCGAAAAAACGAGGGCTACGATTTGATTTGTCTGGCTCAGGGATTGAATGCGCAGGCTTGCTTGAATTTTGCTGCCGCCAGCAGTTTTCAGGTGGACTAGACGCGCGTCTCTTCCAGTGGGGTTTGTGTC
The DNA here is from genome assembly GCA_012797215.1 of Chloroflexota bacterium. Next base: position 2,181 of record JAAZPN010000149.1, read on the forward strand.
GAGTTTGAGCGTGACTAGCGTTGTTAGTGATTTGCCCAGCAAGCTGGCGAGCTCAAATGAGGTCAGTTCCAGCAGCTTTTGGTTGACAGAAATGATTGAGTCGTTGCTGCGGTTGTAGCTTAGGGCGGCAGCCGGCACAAGCTCCAGAATCAAAGAGAAATCAAGAGCTTGCAGTTCATCATCTGCGGGTTCAAATGGAAGCCGGGGAGAAATGGGGTTTGCCAAAGATCATCCTGTCACAGCGGGATGATTATGCCGCAGATGCGCCGGCAGAATACCTTCCATAGAGCGGTACTTTGCCACCGTGCGGCGGGCAATATTCACCCCGTGCGCCTTCAGGTTTTCCTGGATTTCAGAATCGCTGAGCGGACGCTTTTCTGAAGCTATCATTTCCTTTATCAAGGTGCGCTGGGAAAGACTGCGGTCAAAAAAGATGGAGAGAGGCACGATGCGTTTGTTCGGAAGCTGGACGGATTTTCCCGCGACTGCCCGCGAGATGGTCGACTCGTGCACATTCAAGGCTTCAGCAATTTCAGCGCGGGTCAGTGGCTGCATTTCTTTCTCGCCGGAAAGCACATAGTCCTTTTGCAGTACCACGAGTTTTTCAAGCAGCAGTCGCAGCGCGTTGGAGCGCTGTTGGATGCACTTGACCAACAACGAGGCTTTCTCAATGTCTTCTTTCCATTCCTCCACTTTCTCTCCGGTCACTTGCTTTATGGAGGTCTTGAAGAGCGGGTTGACGCGCAGCGTACCGCGGATGGGATGAATAATTTCAACTACCAATTGGTTGTTGGGGTTTTCATTGAGATGATAAATCAGAATATCAGGGCGGTGATACACAGTTGCCCCGGAAGCGGCAGGGGATTGCAGATCTCCCCAGTGCGCGCGCGCGGGGAAGGGGTTCAGGTTCTCGCTGATAAATGCGGCGGCGTTCTGTACCTTCGTGCTGGTTGTTCCCAATGCGCGGGCAATTTCCGCGTAGTGATGCTGGCTGAGCTTGGGCAGGTGATCGAGCACAATTTCCCGGGTGAAAGCTGGGATTTCAACGCCCTCAGACAAGACTTCCAGCTGGACCAGCAATGCTTCTTTTGGGTTTGTGGAACAGACGCCAATGGGGTCACAGCGTTTTAGCCGTTCAATTAAGGCGGTAATGTCATCGGGCAGCCGGTGGTGATAACGCGCGACATCCAGGATTGTGGTGGTTAGGAATCCGTCCTCGTCCAAATGGCTGAGCAAATAGGCTGCCAAGCCGCGGTCTTCCACTTCCAATTCAGCGGCTACCTGGCGCAGCACATACTCTGGCAGGCTGACCATTTCTGACGCGAAAGGCTCTTCCGGCGCTTCTTCCGCGGTCAACACTCTGGTGGTGTAAAAATCTTCAGGCGCGGAAACAAAAACTATTGGGTCATCCGCGGATTGGTTGGCAGGCTGGCTGCAAATGGGGCAGGCACCGGTTGCTGGAAGGAGGCGTTTGCACATTGGACAGCGGCGTTCTTCAACAAGCTCCAGTGCTGGATTGGTCGAAAGTTCAGATTCAACCTTTTGAAGCAGTTCGCCGGAATTCAAGCTGAGCAGCGTCATGGTTTGCGCTAAATGCGCAGAGGGGGTAGCGAGCGGCTGTTGGTAATGGGTCTGAAGCACGGTTGGTCTCCCTTCCAGGAAAAGTATAATCTTCAATGCCTAAAGTTGCAAGAACTGTACCAAAGAAAAATGATGAAAACTGACTCGTTTCCAATGGAATCGAGATTAATCGGATAGCAAACAGCCGCGAAAAACGCGGACCTGCATGGGGCTGTTCGTTTCAGCGTGCAAGGTTATAATGGAAAGAAAAAGGAGCTTTCTCACCAGACATGAAAATCCGCCCTGCGCATACTGTAGAAAACATCAAACCTTACTTTTTTGCGTCCCTAAACAAGACTTTGGCCGATCTCAAGGCGAAAGGCGTCAACATCATCCGCCTGGATATGGGTTCTCCCGATTTACCACCTGCTCCGTTCATCATTGACCGCCTGATTGAATCCGCGCGGGACCCCAAAAAGCATGGGTATTCTCCGATGGGAGGTTCCAGCGATTTCCTGAAGGCTGTGACTGATTACTACAAAACACGTTTTGGCGTTGACCTGAACCCGAAAACTGAAGTTTTGGCGCTGCTCGGTTCCAAAGAAGGCATTTTCAATATTAACCACACCTTGCTGGATCCTGGAGATTTGGTGCTTATGCCAGATCCCTATTATCCGGTCTACCTGGCAGGTGCCCAGCTGGCAGACAGCCGGGTTTATTTTATGCCGCTGCTGAAGGAAAACGACTTTTTACCGGATCTGAATGCCATCCCTAAAGAAATCGCCCGCGAAGCCAAGATGATGTGGCTTAACTACCCTAACAATCCTACTGGCGCGATTGCTGGGTTGGACTTTTTCGCAAAGGCCGTGGAATTCGCCAGGGAAAATGAGATTGTGATTGTGCACGACGCCCCGTATACCGACCTGACTTTTGATGGTTATCGGGCGCATTCCATCCTGGAAGTTCCTGGCGCGAAAGACGTTTCCATTGAATTTAATTCGCTCTCCAAGACCTACAACATGGCGGGTTGGCGCGTGGGCATGGCAGTAGGCAATACTGAAGTCATTCGTTTGCTGGCATCTTATAAGAGCCAGATTGACAACTCCATCTTCCAACCGATCATGGACGCTGGCGCGCTCGCGCTTACCGGGGATCAATCCTGGTTGGCTGACCGAAACCTGGTGTATCAGGAACGCCGCGATGTGGTCTATGAAGGCTTGATTAAAGCTGGATTTGAGGTGGATAAGCCTAAGGCAGCGCTTTATCTGTGGGCCAGGCTGCCGCAGAAGTTTGGCGACCCAATGCAGTTTTGCGCGGATGTGTTGAACGAGACCGGCGTCAGCATGACTCCCGGGGTCATCTACGGACCAAGCGGAAAAGATTACATCCGCATCTCTATTATCACACCTACCGAGCAAATAAGAGAAGCAATGAGCCGCCTGGTGATGTGGGTGAACAACAACTGAGCGCGAATGAACCAACTGCCTAAAGAACATTCGAATTTACCGGAGGCGGAAACCGCTATTTTGGTTGGCGCGCAAATTGGTTCCGGCTCCGGGCAGCCTTTGAGCCTGGAGGATTCCCTGGCTGAGCTGGAGCTGCTGGCGGAGACTGCAGGTATCGAAGTGCTGGCAACCCTCACCCAGAACCTGGACTCGGTTAATCCACGCACGTTCATTGGCAGCGGCAAGGTTGAAGAACTCAAGCTGCTGGCTGAAGAGTTAGGTGTGGGGATTGTCCTCTTTGATGAAGAGCTCTCTCCGCGGCATCAACGCGAATTGGAAGAGGTGTTGGGAAGAGCTATCAAGGTCATCGACCGCAGCGCATTAATCCTCGATATCTTCTCCCAGCACGCGCGCACGCGGGAGGGCATGCTTCAGGTGGAATTGGCGCAGCTGGAATATCGCCTGCCGCGCCTGACCCGTGCCTGGACACACCTGGCGCGCCAGGCTGGTGGGGGCGCTGGCCGCACAGGCAGCGTTGGGGGTGTCGGTTTGCGCGGACCAGGGGAAACCCAACTGGAAGTCGACCGACGCGAAATCAAAACCAAAATCGCGAAATTGCGCGAGGAGCTGGAAAAGGTGCGCGAGCACCGTTTGCGTCACCGTGAGCACCGCCGCAAGACGAATGTTCCTGTTGTCGCACTGGTAGGTTACACCAACGCTGGGAAATCCACCCTGCTGAATACCCTTACAAACGCGGATATCTATGTGGCGGATCAGCTTTTTGCAACCCTGGACCCAACCACACGGCAGTTGGAGCTGCCGTCGGGGCAGTCAATTGTCCTGACTGATACCGTGGGTTTCATCCAAAAGCTGCCAACCCAACTGGCGGCTGCCTTTCGGGCAACACTGGAGGAAATCGCGGAGGCTGACCTACTGATTCACGTGGTGGACATCTCGCATCAAAACGCGGCGCAGCAAAAGAAAACAGTTTTAGAGACGCTGCTGGAGATTGGCGCTGGGGATATCCCGGTAATCACGGCCTACAACAAGATCGACCTATTGGCTCAGGATGAGCTTGAGCGTGTGCGATCGAACCTGGAAAACCAGGCGCTGCTGATCAGCGCCAAGAAGGCAAGCGGTTTAGAGGCGCTGCTGGAAACGATTGGACGCGAGCTGTTCGCCGCTTATGTGGAGTTGGACGTGCTGCTGCCCTACGAACAAGGGCATTTGGTCTCTGTATTTCATGAGAAAGGGCATGTTCAAAAAATGGAGCACATAGAAAAAGGCATTCACATTTGCGGTTATCTCCCAAAGGAGCTTGTCTCGCAATTCTTGCCATTTCAACGAAAACGCGTTGTTAAATAAAAAACTCCACGCAGAGCGTGGAGTTAAGTTTTACGGCGGGGGTTAATCTTTTTCGATGGTGAGAACTTCTCTACCCTGATAGTAGCCGCATTTTGGGCAGACACGATGCGGCAGACGAGGCTCTCCGCAATTGGGGCAGGCAACACTGTTGCGGGCTTTGAGAGCATCGTGTGAGCGTCGGCGATCGCGGCGTCCGGAGGTGGTTTTTCTCTTAGGTAATGGGGTCATCTTGCACTCCTGATTATTTCGTTAACTTGGCTAATATACCCGATATCGCAAAATAATGCAAGTTAAAATCGCCAGTACCAAATCGCCAGCATTTTTTCCGGTCACACTGGATGGACTCGAAAATCGATATTGTCCTTATACCGCCGGGCATAAGCCGCCCGAGCCTCGCCGGAGGAGCGGAAATGCCGGCTGGGAATTTTGTAGTGGCATTTGAGGATTTAGCGAGGTTCTTGCTGATTTTGAGGTAGGGATGTCGGATTAAACTTTGCGTGCGCTTTGATTAATTCGGCCAGAGCTCGCCATGGCACCTGAGCGTAGCTGCGCAGTTCCAGAGCGCGCATTGCCTTCCCAGTCCCGTGCAGCAGATGGTCAGGATCGGGTATAAACGCGCCGTGCGTAAAGAATACGTGGACCGTGTTTGCGCGTATCTGCAGGCCGCAAATCCCTGATTTGACCGGTCCACCAGCGCTGCCGCGGAAGTAAACCAATCCGCTGCTGCGGATTTCCTCCTGCGCTTCGGGATATTCCGAAAAAACGATGTCGCGGACCTCCAGAACTATTTCTCTCAGTTCATCGGGCGCGAAACGAAGAAAATGGTCGACTGTCTGGTAATGAAGCATTCTTTAATCGGTTGAGATTTTCGGGTAATTACAAAAACGCTTATGGATTTGGGGTTGGCGTCAGCGTGTCGCGCGGCAAGGTTTCGGAGGGACGCGGCGTGCGGCTGAGAGTAGGCGGGATTGGCGTCGCGCTCGGCGGCACTTCTGTCGGCGGTTCTATGGTTGGCGGAAGCGTGGGCAGCTCGATTGTTGGCGAGGGGATAAATTGCGTCGGTAAAGGATTCCAGCTGGTTGGAGTCTTAAAGGCGTTCTCATCCGGCACTGTAATCGTCTTAGAGCAGTGCGTGCCGTTTTCGTCGGTGAAGGCGAGCTTAATTTTGTCGTTCTTTTTTGCAAGCAGCTCCACGTATAGACGGTTTGGTTCCGCGGCGTTGCGCATAAAGGTTCCATAAGAATACACGCGCGTATCATTCCGCCAAAGCTTAAAATCGGGAAGATTGAGACGGTCAGTTGGCTTGCCTTGGGCATCCAGCACCTGGTACGCGCGAAAATTGACTGGACTATCGAAGACAATTTGGACAACGTCGCCTATGAAGAACGAGATGCTGAAATACTTAACATCCTCGGCGCTGCAAAGCGGGGGTGAGGTTGGCGTCGGAGTTGCGGTACCCAGTGCCGGTGGCGTTGGAGTGGCCGTGAAAATGGAAGACATCTCGGCGCTGGGTGTGAAGCTTTTTACAATCGAAAACAAACTAAAAGGGGATGGGGTGATGAACCCCAGCCGGGTCAGCGCCGAAGTTGGGCTGGAATAGCCCGGCGCGGTTTGGTTAGCGCTGAGAAAACTGGCAAATGCGGAACTGAGTTCCGGGATTATTAAGGTCGCCAACGAGCCAAGCAAGAATATCGCCAGGATGAAAACAGGCAAGATCCACCGCGGAAGCCTGGGCTTGGGGGGTAATGCTTTCGCCATGCGGATTTCAGGTGGGAGTTTCTTGTGTTTTGTTGTAGAAAGCATCGGACATTCGGAATAGCGCGAACTCAAGCAGTATTCGCGTTGGTGCAAAAGAACAGGCAGGGCGACTGGTTGGCTGCGGTGACAATGATTTAGATCCGATGGAAATTCAGAATAGGTGTTGACATCGTTCACTAGTCCGACATAAGGGCAGCGCAAATTCTCTGGTGAGAAAGCGGCCCTAGGATCTTCTTGTACTGTTGTCATTACCGGTTAACCTGTTTCTGGAAAGTTAAGATAACTAATTTTATATCAAATTACTCTAATTATGTTAAAACCCAACAAAAATTTTAGAATTATGAGCCAGTCTTTGTTGCGCCTGACATTAACCATTGAAACAACAAAGGGAACTTCCTGTTAATCAAGTCTTCAATTTCCCGCGCCACCTCCGCTGGTGAATCCCCGGAGAGATATGGATCGGGGATGCTGAACGGAATCCCGCCGCAAACCTCGGAGAGCAAAAATATTCTGCTCTTTACCGAGGGGAATTCGGTCTGCAGGGCTTCTTTATGGCCGGCCTCCATCACCAGAATCAGGTCAAATTTTTTCATCATTTGGGGTGTCAATGACCTTGAACGGTGATTCTCCAGGTTCAGATTACGTTTTCTTGCTTCCTGGATAGCTTCGGGCATCGCAGGTAGATTTGCATCTCCCCAGGTGGCAGCGCTTTCCACGCGCCAGTCAGCAGCGTCAGCCGTCTTACGCAGCCGTTCCTTAAAAATCACCTGCGC
>JAAZPN010000150.1 GCA_012797215.1 Chloroflexota bacterium
AGATTGCCGCAGTCGCTGACGCTCCTTCGCAATGACGATTAAGCGTGCGACCGGACAATTACAGGCAGATTGCCGCAGTCGCTGACGCTCCTTCGCAATGACGATCAAGAGGGCGAACGGACAATTACAGGCAGATTGCCACAGTCGCTGAAGCTCCTTCGCAATGACGATCTAGCGTGCGACCGGACAATTACAGGCAGATTGCCGCAGTCGCTGACGCTCCTTCGCAATGACGATTAAGCGTGCGACCGGACAATGCACCCCCTGAGGGTGTTCGAACCGGCTCAAGGTTGATAGAATTAACTTAAAACAAAAAAGCGGGCGACCGGATTCGAACCGGCGAATGTTAGCTTGGAAGGCTAATGCCTTACCACTTGGCGACGCCCGCGTGCCCTCTATTCTATGCAAAAGAGAGCCCGGCGTCAATGCCAGAGCTCTCTCATGTTGGTGCCTTTACTGCTTCAACAGCTCCAGGAGCAGTTCGCGCGTGCGTTTGGGGTCAGCTTTGCCGCCAGTGCGGCGCATCACCTGGCCAACAAACCACCCAAGCAAACTTTCCTTCCCTGCTCTAAAGCTCTCCACCTCGGCTGCGGACTCTGCCAGAACGGACGCAATCTGCTGGCTGAGGGCATCTTCATCCGCGATCAGTCCCAAGCCTTCGTCCGCGACAATCTGCGAGGCTTTTCCCGCGCCGGCTTCCACCCGGGCAAGCAGGCTTTTACCGGTTGAGGGGTTAATTTTTCCGCCTTCCACCAGCTGAATTATCTCTGCCAGGTCTGCCGGGCGCAGTCGCAGCTCAGCGGCGCTCTTGCCTGTGTCGTTCATCAGCCGGATGAGGTCATTCATCATCCAGTTTGAGACTACTTTTGCCGACCCTGCGCACAATCGCACGCTTTCCTCGTAATAATCCGAAAGGCCGCGTTCGCTCGTGAGGATATCGGCGTCATAGGCGGAGAGCTGGTAGTCCTGAATAAAGCGCGCCCGCCTTGCCAGCGGCAGTTCTGGCAGGCTGCTCTGCACCCGCGCGACTTCTTCTGGCGAAAGCACCACAGGCAGCAGGTCTGGTTCGCGGAAGTAGCGGTAGTCGGCTTCGGTTTCCTTCGAGCGCATTTTGCGCAGGGTGCCGCTGTCGGCGTCCCAATCCAGCGTGTAGGATTGGATGCGTTCGCCAGCTTCCACAGCTTCAATCTGGCGTTTGGCTTCCTCAATAATCGCCAGGCGCACCGCGTCGATGGAGTTTACGTTTTTAATTTCCGTTTTTGTGTTAAGCAGGGTGCTGCCAACTTCGCGGATGGAGACATTCGCGTCGCAGCGTAAATGCCCGCGCTCCATATCCGCTTCGGACACCCCAATCCAGCGCAGCAGTTGGCGCAGCTGGGTGAGGTATTGGGCGGCTTCGTCCGCGGAGCGCAAATCGGGCTCGGTGACCATCTCCACCAGCGGCACGCCGCAGCGGTTAAAGTCCACAAGGCGCTCGCCGTGCTCAATCTTGGTTTTGCCCGCGTCCTCTTCCAGGTGCAGCTTGTGGATGCGCACGCGCCTTTGGGAACCGTCGGGCATGTGCAGGTCCATGTAGCCGCCCTTGCCAATCGGTTCATCGAATTGGGTTATCTGGTAGCCTTTGGGCAAGTCCGGGTAGAAGTAGTTCTTGCGGTCAAAGTAGGAAGTCGGATTGATTTCCGCGTGCATGGCAGCGGCCAGCAGCGCGCCCTTTTGGACAGCTTCGGCGTTCAGGACGGGCAGCACGCCGGGCAAGCCGCTGCAGACCGGGCAAATGTTGGTGTTTGGGTCCGCGCCCCAGGAATCCGCTTTGCACGAGCAGAAAATTTTGCTGGCGGTATTTAGCTGGATGTGCGTTTCCAGACCGATGACAATCTCATAGTTCTTCATGCTTTCACCTCGCTGCCGCGCAAAACCTGCGGGAGAACTCCGCGCCACTCCGCGTTTTGGGTCGCCTGTTCAAAAGCGTAAGCCGCCCTCAAAATCAAGTCCTCGCGGAAATCCATGCCGAAGAATTGCACGCCGATAGGCAGACCCAGGGGGTCCAAGCCGGCTGGAATGCTGACGGCAGGGATACCGGCGTGGTTGCCAGCCACGGTCATCTGGTCGGAGTACTGCATCAGCACCGAGTCGCCCATGACTTCACCCCGCAAGAAGGCAGTGGTTGGGGTGGTGGGCGTCAGCAGCGCGTCCAGTCGGTAGGTTCCGCGGGGGTCAAAGGCTTGCGTAAAGTCCGAACGGATCATAGAGCGTACCCGCAGCGCTTTTTGATAGTACTGAGCGCTGTGTTGGGCGGCGCTGACGTACATGCCCATCAGGATGCGCAGTTTTGGCTGCAGACCGAAGCCTTCGGCGCGGGTGGCGCGGTAAAGTTCGCTGAGACCGGGCACCGTTTTGTTGGTGCGATAGCCGTACTTGACACCGTCGAAGCGGTGCAGGTTGGAAGCCGCTTCCACTCGGGATATGACAAAATAGGCCGGGATGCCGTGGCGGGCGTTTGGCATGGGCACGTCCTCCACAATTTCGGCGCCCAGCCCGGCCAGCACTTCCGCCGCGGCGCGCACCGCGCTGTTCATCTCAGGTTGGATAGCTTGAACGCTCATTTCGCCAGTCAGAGTATCCGGGTAGGTGATGTGGTCGTAATCACGCGAGAGCCCGATGCGCAGCCCTTTCACGCCCTCCTGCAGCGCGGCGAGGTAATCCTGCACCGGAGCAAGCGCGCTGGTGCTGTCTTTGGGGTCTGTGCCTGCCAAAACCTGCAGCATCAGCGCGGCATCCCGAACGTCGCGCGCCAGCGGACCGGGGCAGTCCAGCGAGGAGCCAAAGGCAATCAAACCATAGCGCGAGGTGCGCCCGTAGGTGGGTTTGAGGCCGACCACCCCGCAGAACGCTGCCGGTTGGCGGATAGAGCCGCCGGTATCCGTGCCGAGCGAGAGGGGAGCTTCGCGCGCGGCGACAGAAGCGGCCGAGCCGCCGGAGCTACCGCCTGTGACGCGCTCGGTGTTCCAGGGGTTGTTTGGGTGCGGTTGAAAGGCGCTGGATTCGCTGGATGAGCCGTAGGTGAATTCATCCAGGTTGGTTTTACCGATAATCAGCGCGCCGGCTTTCTCCAGCCGTTCCACCGTAGTGGCGCTGTAGGGCGGGCGGAAGTTGTGCAGAATGCGCGAGGCCGCCGTCGTGGTGGTGCCCTTCACGCAAAAAATGTCTTTGACCGACACCGGCACGCCAGCCAGCGGGCCGGGGTCTTCGCCGCGTTCCAGGCGGGCTTGCACCTGTTCCGCTTGCTTGCGGGCAAGGTCCGCGGAGACTTCAATGAAGGCGTGCACTTTAGCTTCTTCACCTGGGTCGAGGGGCTTGGGTGAAAGGCTGCCCGGAAGACCGTCCACCGCCGCGATCTGCTTGAGGTGCTCATCCAGAACTTCGAGCGGGGAAAGTTCTCCCGCGCGCACTTTTTGGGCAATCTGATAGGCGGAGAGCTGTATGCTGCTCATTTCGCCTCCTCATCGCTGCGGCGGAAATCAGGAACCTGGAAATAAGCTCCGTCACTCTCGGGCGCAAGGGCCAGGATTTCCGGGGAATTGGCAAATGGTATCCACACGTCCGGGCGGGGCGGGTTGCCCTGACAGTCCAGGCCGTGCAGGCTGGGCTGCACGCCTTCCGCCAGTTGGATTTCGCTCAACTCTTTTACCGCCGCCAATTGGTGGTTTAGTTCCGTGCGCAGGTACTCGCTTTCTTCGGGCGTCAGTTCCAAGGCTGCCAACGTGACCAATTTGGCAAACATTTCCGGCGTGATGTTATCAGGCGTCATAAGTACATCCTTTGTTCATTGCGTTAGGCGTTATTATAGCAAGTTTCCTGGCGCGAGGTGTTTTCGGTACCGCGACAACTGAGGGCGAACGCTTGGAATGCTATAATCTGGATGTATGGAGAACTCTATCACTCCATCTCTGCCGACTGAACAAAAACAGCGCTCAAAGCTGCGTGATTGGGGCGCCGAGAACTGGCTTTTTGCTGCTGGTCTGGCGCTGTATCTCCTGACCCGCTTCATCCAGCTGGATAAATTTCCAATTTTCTTCTTCACCGATGAAGCCGTGCAGACTATTTCGGCGGTAGACCTTATTGCGCGCGGGTTCAGGGATACTGCCGGGCGCTTATTCCCGGTCTATTTTGAAAACGGCGGGCAATATAACCTCAGCCTGTCCGTTTACCTGCAGCTCTTGCCGGCGCTGCTGCCGCGCTCGGTCTGGCTCACGCGCGGGGTTTGCGCTCTGGTGACGCTTGTTTTCCCACTTAGCGTGGGGCTGGCGCTGCGGGATTACTTTAGGGCGCGCGCCTGGTGGCTGGCACCCGTGCTCATCGCGGCTGTTCCGGCCTGGTTCCTGCATTCCCGCACCGCTTTCGAAACCAGCCTGGGCGCATCGATGTTCAGCCTTTTCCTGTATTTTTACCTCCATTACAGGCTAAAAAACCGCAAAACCCTGCCTCTGGCAATCCTCTTTGGAGCGCTGGCTTTCTATTCCTATAGTCCGCTGCAGCTGGTAGTAGTGTTCACGGGTGCAGCGCTGCTTTTCGCGGATTGGCGCTACCACTGGCAGGATAAACGCGTCTTGCTTGCTG
>JAAZPN010000151.1 GCA_012797215.1 Chloroflexota bacterium
CCCTGATCTCGGAGCACAGATGGCGGAAGACCAGATGGCGCGCGGCGCGGATGTTATTTTCGCGGTTGCTGGTCCTACCGGGCTTGGGGTAAACATCACGACTGCCCAGGCTGGCAAATGGACTATCGGCGTGGATGTGGACGTCTACTACACCTTTTTTGGCGGCGGAGCTGTGGACGGACATGAGTACTTGCTCACCAGCGCAATGAAACGGGTAGACATGGCGGTTTACCACACCATTGAGGATATTGTGGATGCCACTTTTACATCCGGCACGATGGTTAACGACCTGGCGAATGAAGGCGTTGGGCTGGCACCCTATCACGACGCCGCGGCATCCATCCCGCAAGCTGTGCAGGACCAGGTGGCAGCCGTCGCGCAGAGCATCATGAGCGGCGAGACGGATGTCTGGGAGCCTCTCTATAAATACAGCATCGCCCTGCCTATCACGATGAAGTAAGCCTAATTGCTTTGTGGCTAAAGGACGCGGGTCTTGCGCGCGTCCTTTTATTTCACGTTCGCTCATCAGAAGGCCAAGCACCAGCTTCAGGAGCCGGCCGCTGCCCTCTGATTGTTTTCCGAACTTTCACGACCGCGTCTTCACCAAAACTGTGTAATAAGCTGCCACATTCAGGTAAAATTTAATCAGAAGCAAGCCCATGACGATGAGAACTGACTCCACAGAATCACTTCGATACCCCCGCCGCAGAATCGCGCGCGCGCTTTTGCGCGGCGGCGCCAGGCTGCTCATCGCGCTGCTCACCCGCCTGAAAGTCCGCGGGATGGAGAACTTCCCACGCAGCGGTCCGGTGATATTGGCAGGCAACCACGTGGGCGTGATGGAAGCGGTGTTGATGGCAGCGCTCTCCCCGCGCCAGGTGGAATTTCTGGGCACCGGCGATATCCCCATCGACCCCACTTACGCCCGCATTGTGGATGCCTACGGACTGATTCCGGTCAACCGCGGCAACCTGGACCGTGACGCGATTAAGAAATCGGTGGACGTTCTGCGGCAGGGCGGCGTGCTGGGGATTTTCCCCGAAGGCGGCATATGGGACCCCGCCCATATGGACGCGCAGCTTGGGGTGGCACTCATCAGCCAACGCGCTAACGCGCCGGTTCTCCCGATTGGCTTTGGCGGCATGCGCGGAGCTTTGGGCAGCGCGCTAAAGTTCAGGCGACCCCACCTGGAAATGCATGTTGGCCAGCTTATCCCCCCCGCCGCGCTCCCTGAAGGCGTTGACCGGCGGCAAGCCTTGCAGGAGTATGCCAGCCTGGTTCTCGCGCGCATCACCGCGCTCGTGCCCAGCTCGGAGTTGGCAGGCCAGCCAGAGGAGCTTAACTACCGCTTCTCGCTGCAGCCGGATTACCAAAGCTCCGAAAGCTCTCAGCCCTTACTTGCTGACAAGCGCGGGCAAGTCTTCGCGCGGCTGCTCTTCTCGCCGGTTCTGCTGGACGCGCTGCACCGCAATCTGCAACTGCCGGTCGGCGTGTGGATAAACCCGCCCGCTAACGTATCCAGCGCGGATTTTACAGCGGCGCTCAACGCGGTTCTTGAATATCTTGAACACAATCCGGGTTTCTTTACTTATCGTTTTGGGGTCGAGCAGGGCTTAGAGCTTGCCAGGGCGCTGGAAGACTTGCGCGATATCCTGGCGAACGCGCGGGCTGTGGGGGGTACGCTGCGCCTGAGCGCGTCCTCCCAGGCGCGTTTCGCGGATGGCCGCAGCGAAGATTACAGCCTTAACTTCGCGATTACGCCCCAATAGTCAAAACTTGTATCACTCCTGCGATGGGTGGATATCTTTGATATTAAGCTGGAGTGTATTCCTGCCCATGTAACTGTTTAACTCAAACACATAGGCAATATCAATGCGCTCTGGCAGCTGGTTCAGCCAGTAACCCTGCTTGAAGGCAATCGCGTCGAAGTAATGCTTGCCGGCCTGCAGGCTCAACTTGAGGTGCTGTCCATCGCCAACCACCCTGGCGGACCCCACGCGGCATCCCCGGCTGCAGAAGAGCGCTTCGGGGTTCTCGCGTCCGGTCGGTTCCAATTTCTCCATCGCTTCAAACACTTGCGGAATGAATTCATCGCGCAGATGTTCCAGCCGTATTTCCCGATCAATTCCGAGCACAGGCACCAGCTCCACGCCCCGAAGTGTCTCCCGGGCAATCGCGTTCAGTCGCTCCAGCAGTGCCGGGGCGTTTTCCAGGCTGACGGTGAGCCCTGCCGCCATGGAATGCCCACCATGGCGCACCAGCAAGTCCGCGCATGCGTCCAGCGCGCTGGTGATATTGAATTCCGGTATGGATCGGCAGGATGCCACGATGCTGGTTTCATTCACCGAGCCGATGATTGCCGGGCGGTAAAGCTGCTCCGCAACGCGCGAGGCTGCCAAGCCCACCACGCCTTCATTAAAATCCGGCGAAGCGGCAAAAATGATTGGATTTTCGGTATCCGCCTGAAGCGCGCTCTGGATGGCCTGTTCCTGAATGCGGAAAGTCAGGTCTTTGCGCTGCGCGTTCTGAGCGTCCAACTGTTGGGCTAACATGCCCGCGCTGAAGACGTCCGTGGAAGTCAGGAGCTCAAAAGCAGCCATAGCAGAATCCAGCCTGCCCGCCGCGTTCAGGCGCGGACCTAAGCCAAAACCGATGTTTCCGGAATTGATACTCTCCAGCTTGATGCCAGAAACTTGCGCGAGGGAGTACAAACCCTGGCGTTCGGTCGCGCGCATCTGGTCCAGCCCAGCCCGTACCAGCGCCCGGTTTTCCGCGTTGATCGGCGCCAGGTCTGCTACCGTACCCAGAGCCACCAGGTCCAACCAGTCGCGCGCGTCCAACCCCTGATGCGGGTAGGTTTGTAGGTAAGCGTCGGCGAGTTTATAAGCCAACCCAACACCCGCCAGATGCTTGTAGGGGTAGGGGTCCCCCGCCTGGCGAGTGTTAATCACCGCGTCCGCCGGGGGCAGCTGCGCGCCGGGCTGATGGTGGTCGCTCAGAATAACGCGCATACCCAGGTCCTTTGCCAGCGCGATTTCCGCGATGGACCGGATGCCGCAATCCACAGTAATCAACAAGCCAATACCTTCGCGATGCAGCTGCTCCACAGCGTCCAGGTTCAGGCCGTAGCCCTCATCAAAACGGCTGGGGATGTACACGCGCGGTGTGCTGCCCAGCTTCACAAGAAATTCATACAGCAGCGCGCTGGAGGTCACCCCATCCACGTCATAATCGCCGTAGATGGCGATGGGTGTTTTATCGTGCAGCGCCAGGCGCAAAATTTCTACCGCCGCGTCCATATCTTTCATCAGAAAAGGGTTCGTCTCCGCGCCTGGCGCGCAGTCCACAAACGCGCGCGCGGACTTGTAATCGCTGATGCCGCGGTTATACATCAGCTGCCGGAGCAAACTGGGGAATTCCTCCAGTTCGCTGTTGATGTGAGGTGGAATTAACGGTGAGACGAGCCAGCGTTTGTAAGCCGATTGATGCGTGGAATTTTCCATTACAAGTCCTGTCAGTTTTGTGCGTTTATTGTACCCGCTATCTCTCCGTTTCCATTCCTGATTCAGTCATCAATCCAGCGGTTAGTCTCGTGCTCTTTACGTCTACTACAACAAAAGCAAGTACAATTAGGCCTATGGAAAACAAAAAGAGCATCTTCTCATTATTCAGGTCTGCTGTAAAAAGCGACTTCGTAATCTCAAATGACGTGGAACGCGCGAAGCGCAATGGTCGTCAGCTCGTCGCGCTTGAATCGGCATTAATCACGCACGGCGTGCCCTGGCCCGAAAACCTGAACATCGCCCGCGCTTTGGAACAAACAGTGCGCGATAACGGCGCTTATCCCGCCACAATTGCCGTTCAGGAGGGTCAGCTGCGCGTCGGCCTCACATCTTCTCAGCTGGAAACGCTGGCAGGAGCCCGAGACGCCCGCAAATGCAGCCTGTGGGACCTCAGCGGAGCGCTTACGCACGGCGGTTCAGCGGGTACAACCGTGGCCTCCACCCTATATGCGGCGGAACGCGCTGAAATCAAGGTGTTCGCAACCGGAGGCATAGGCGGCGTGCACCGCGGCGGCGGGCATGATATCTCCACCGACCTGCTGCAGCTCTCCCGTTCACAGGTTGTCGTGGTGTGTTCAGGCGCAAAAGCCATCCTGGACCTGCCAGCCACGCTGGAGGTGCTTGAAACAGCCGGCGTGCCAGTAATTGGTTATCAGACCCATGATTTTCCCGCGTTTTACTCTATTGAAAGCGGCCTTAAGACCCCTCTGCGCGCGGACAGCCCCCAGGAAGTCGCGGATATTGCCAATACCCACTGGAAGCTGGGTTTCCGAACCAGCGTGTTAGTCGTGGTTCCCCCTCCGGCCGAAAGCGCCCTGCCGCGCGAGCAAATTGAGGAAGTCATCGCCGGCGCGCTTGCCCAGGCGGAAGCTGAAGGCGTGCGCGGCAGCGCGGTCACGCCTTATCTGCTTACCAAAATCAGCGAACTTTCGGGTGGGGAGAGCCTGCGCGCGAATTTGGCGCTGCTGCGCAACAATGCCAAGGTGGCAGCGGAAATTGCTGTCGCGCTCCCGCAGGAGCAAACGGACTGGCGTTACATTTAATACTCCAATCAGCTCTTACAAAGCCCATGAAACAAGCTCCTCCGGTCGTGCTGGGGGAGCTTTTTTTGAGTCCGATCAAGGCCTGGGCGTGGCGGAAGGGCGCGGCGTATTGCTCGGAACAGGCGTACGCGTTGGGACAGGTGTGAGCGTCTCAGTTGGTGTATTGGTGGGAGTGCGCGTAAAGGTAGGGCTGGGCGTGAGCGTGGGGGTGGGCGGGTTCCCGCTGACGCTGAAGTAGCCCGACATGAGCCAGCGGTCACCCAGGAAAAATTGCACCTGATAATCTCCGGGCAGCCATTCCTCGGCGGGTAAACTCAGGCTTGTCAGGGCGTACCCGCCCGAACCGCCCTCCCAGCGTCCGGTTTCCAGCTTGAGCAGGCTCGTTCCGCGGTACCACATTTCGGTCCACTGTACGCCATCCAGCATAAAATTGTAGCTGTAGGTGCCGTAGATTACAGTCAATGGGTTTTCAAAACTCGCGGCCGGGTTGACAGGTTGGTAGTTATCATCCACTTTTTCCGCGAAAATTATCGGGCTGAACACGGAGTTGGCATCGGGGGTGACAATAGATTCAAACTTCTCGGCAACGTCTTTTGGGATCGCGGGCGTGTTTGTGATTGAGGGGGTGTTAGTGATGGTTGGGGTGGGTGTGATGCTGGGGGTGAGCGTGATGGTGGGCGTAAGGGTGATGGTCGGCGTGAGCGACGGCGTCAGCGTGGGCGGAAAGTAGCGGTAAGCCAGCCCTTCCCCCCAGCGAAAACTGGCAAAGGCAAGAAACGCCAACAGCAGCGCGCCAAGGACCATACTGGCTGCCTGCTCAAAAAGCTTGCGGCGTTTAAAGAAAAATGGGATACGCTTGCCGCGCTGATAATGCTTAGCAGCGCTGATTGCCAGCCAAATGGCGAGGATCGCGGTCAGAATCCCCAATGTAAGCACAGTCGAGCGGATATCCATTGACATAATTTCCAGCCTGTGTGGATTATAGCAGTATCACGCGAACACGCGGGGGTGCTGCTTCAGAGGTTCCAAATCTTGAAGAGGGCGGCGCGGGACAGCGTGAGAGCAGACAGGCAGATTGCCACACCGTTTTGCCTGGGGTGAGGCTCTTGGTAGGTTTGCGCATTAGGGCAAAACGGTTCGCAATGACGAACCTTTATTGTCATCCTGAGGCAGCAAAGGATCTGTCTGTGCTGTTTGGCTGTTCATCGCCAGGAGCTTAACAGCATAGGACAGCAAGAGGGCGGACGGGCAGATTGCCGCACCGTTTTGCCTGGGGTAAGGCTCTCGGTAGGTTTGCGCATTAGGGCAAAACGGTTCGCAATGACGAACCTTTATTGTCATCC
>JAAZPN010000152.1 GCA_012797215.1 Chloroflexota bacterium
CCGTAATACGCATGATCACGTCGTCTACCACGCCGCCGTAATACGCCGAGACGGAACCCAAAATGACGCCAACCAGCACGGTGGCGACCACCACGATGAAGCCGGTTTTAAAAGCTGTGCGTGTGCCCCACACGATGCCGTAGAAGATATCGTACTGACCCTGGGCGGTGCCCAGCAAATGCACCCATTCTTCCTTTCCGGTGAGGGGTTCGTACCAGAAAGGAACGTCCGGAACATTTTTCTTCCAGGGGGAACCGGGACCTTTAGGTTCGCCCACGAAACCGTCGCGGGGCATTTTATAGGAATCATTCCCCACCGGCGGCGCGATAACCGGCGCTAAGATGGCAATCAAGACAAAAATCGCAATTAAAATCATACCAATGATGGACGCCGGCGTTTTTACCAGCCCCTTGAGGATGCGGTAATTATCCGGTCCAACGGTTCGCTCCAACCAGCCAATCTTGCGGGTGGAGTGCGTTTCAGCCAGGAGCCTGTTATCCCCGGTTGGAATTGTGTTGTTTTCTGTCATGCGCTGCTCCTTATGCCAAGCGTACGCGCGGATCGATGAACGCGTAAATGATGTCCACAATCAGGTTCGAGAGGATGAGAATAGTGCCGGTAAAGATGGCCAGACCCAGGATGGTCACAACGTCCAGGTTGGCTGCCGCGTCGGCGGAGGCCTTGCCGATGCCGGGGTAGTTGAAGACAGTCTCCGTGATTACCACGCCGCCCAGCAGGCCGACAATGCTGGAGCCAGCCATCGTGACGACCGGCAGCATCGCGTTCGGGCGCGCGTGCTTGTTGATGACATCGTTCTCCTTGAGGCCTTTGGCGCGCGCGGTTACGACATAGTCCTGGCGCAGCGTTTCCAGCATCGAGGAACGGGTGACGCGCACGAATGTTGCCCAGTTGATGTAGCTGAGGGTAATGATGGGCATAATCATATGGCGCAGGGCATCCCAAAAGACGTCAAAGCGCAGGTTGAGCAGCGCGTCAATGGTGAGCAAATGCGTGTACTGCTTCAATTGACCAGAGAAAATTAGCTTACTGACCCAATCCGACATCTTTCCGGGATAGAACCAGCCCGTTTTGGCATACATGAACATCAGGAGCAGCAGACCAAATACAAACACGGGGAAGGAAGTGCCGATAATGGAATACATACGGGCGGCCTGGTCGATGAATTTGTTCTGGTTAACAGCTGCTTTCACGCCCAGCCAAATGCCGACCGAGAGCATCGGGTAGATAGTCCACAACGCCAGGTCAACAGTATTCGGGAAACGTTCCTTGACCAGATCGACAACGGGCTGCGAGGCTGTGCGGGAGTAACCAAAATCTCCGTAGAGAATGCCGCCCCGCCGCTCTCCACTGCCGGGATCAATCACGCCGTTTAGCCAGCGCCAGTATTGCTCAAAGAAAGGCCTGTCCAAGCCGTATTTCCGAATGAGACCTTCAATCTGTTTTTCGTTCTTGGGGAAGTCTCTGACATAAAGTGCTGAGCGTTCCACCGGACCCAAAAGCTGAAGCATGCCGAAGATAATCAGCGTGACGCCGATTAACAGCACTGGGACCAGCAGCAAGCGCCTGATGATGTAGTTGGTCATAAGATTCCTCTCACTTTGTTTTGCCTTTTGC
>JAAZPN010000153.1 GCA_012797215.1 Chloroflexota bacterium
TAACTATTTTGCAGTTCGTGTTTGTGTTCGGATTGCTTGTTTTTTTTCATGAGCTCGGTCATTTTCTTACCGCTAAATCGCTCGGCATACAAATTGAGGAGTTTGGATTCTGATATCCTCCCAGGCTGCTCAAATTATTCAGCTGGAAGGGCACCGATGTTACCTTGAATTGGATTCCTTTTGGCGGTTTTGTGCGCCCAAAAGGAGAAGGCGATGAGACTGTGGAAGGCGGCATGGCTGCCGCGCCAGCCTGGAAGCGCCTCTTGGTGCTCGTTTCTGGCGCCGGGATGAACTTCCTGATTGGCATCCTGGTTCTGGTGTTGATGTTTTCTGCTATCGGAAGCCCTGTACAGAACCAAGCCCTCATCACCGATATCGCTCCGAACTCCCCCGCTGCAACCGCGGCGCTGCAGACCGGTGATGTGATTACCGCCGTGAATGGGACCACTCTGAAAGACCTGGACCACATGAGCAAGCTCATCCAGGACAGCCTGGGCAAACCGCTCAGCTTCAGCCTGTTGCGAGAGGGCAAAAGCCTGACCATCGAGCTGACACCACGCCTGAACCCGCCGGAAGGCGAGGGCTCGGTAGGTATCTGGTACACCAACGCCTACGCGCCCTTACCGTTCTTCCAGGCGCTCGGCAGCGCCTTCCAGACCTTTGGCTTTCAAGCCAAACAAACCCTCTTGCTGCCGTATAACCTCATCACGGGCAGAGTATCTGGGGAAGATGCCCGCCTGGTTGGCATCAAAGGCATTTTTGATATTTTCAGCAACGCCAGCGAACTGGACCAGACCAGCGCCGTGGCTGCCGCCACCCCACTGCCGGTCTTTAGGCTCTCGGTTATCAGCACAGTTTCCATCGCGCTTGGGCTCACCAATTTGCTGCCCATCCCCGCGCTGGACGGTGGGCAAATCCTCTTCCTGCTGCCAGAATTTATCTTCAAGAAACGCATTCCTCAGCGCGTCGCGAACGCGATTAATTCGGTATTTTTCATCCTCCTGATTGGGTTGATGTTCTTCATCACGGTGCAAGACTTTATCAACCCGATTATCCAACCCTAAAATCGGAGGAAGCATGCAAAAAGAAAACACAATTACTGAAGTTATCCAGGCTTTGTTGGATATCAGCAAGCCCTTCCCTGCCAGCCTGTTGTACGCCTTCTCGGACCTGGAGCCAAACGAATGCCAGCAGCTTCACGAGGCCTGGGAGAAAATCCAATTACCGCGCCGCCGCGCTTTGCTGGAAGACCTGACCGAAATGGCTGAACGCGACAACCTGATGCTTTTTGAAGAGGTCGGGCGCATCGCCTTGGAAGACAGCGACGACCAGGTGAAAATCTCAGCAATCGATTTGCTTTTCGAGGCCGCCGATACCCGGCTTCTGCCGCGCTTCCTGTTCTTACTGAGCGAAAGCGAAAGCAAAGAAGTTCGCGCCGCGGCTGCCAACGCGCTGGGGCCTTTTGTCTATCTGGGTGAATTTGACCGCATCCACTCCACCCTGCTAAAGCGCGTTGAGAACACGCTGTTGAAGGCTTACCAATCGGATGATTCTGAGCTTGTGCGCCGCCGCGCCCTGGAATCCCTCGGTTACTCCAGCCGCGAAGAGGTGCCCGACCTGCTGCGCGCAGCAAGCGCACGCCCGGAAGAAACCTGGCTGGAGAGCGCGCTCTTTGCTATGGGAAAATCGGCCGATGAGCAGTGGGAAGCTTTTGTGCTTGCTCACCTCAATGATGACAGCCTGCCTGTGCGTCTCCAGGCGGTGCATGCAGCGGGCGAACTGGCGCTTGAGAAAGCGCGCGCGACCTTGCTGCGCGCGTTGGACCGTGAATTTGAAAACGCGGAGCTGCGCCGTGAGGCAGTTTGGGCGCTCTCGCAGATTGGCGGCGAAGGCGTCGAAAAAGCCTTCGAGCGCCTGCTGACGCGTCTGGATGATGATGAGGACATGGACCTGGTGGAAGAAGCCATGGACCTGCTCAGTTTTACGGAAGACAAAGAAATCTTCAGCCTGATGGACCTGGGGCTTGATGAGGACCTGGAGAAATCCTTGGACCGGGAGAATAGCTTTGGTCTGGACCGCGACGAGGAGGAGGAAAGCTGGGAAAGCCGCGGCTACAACCAGGAAGAATGGGACGCATACACCAGCGATGACGACTACGACCTGGACCTCGACGACGAGGAAGACCTGGACGACGACGGCTACGAGGATGATGACGAGTTCTAGCGGGCAGGCGAGCAAAGGGACGCGCGTTGGACGGAAATTCTGATGAGATAAAGCGGCTGCATGTCATCGTGGAAGGGCACGTGCAGGGGGTTGGCTTTCGCTATTTCACGGTGGACCAAGCCCGCAGGCTGGGGTTATCTGGCTGGGTGCGCAACCTGCCCAGCGGCGCTGTGGAGGCTGAAGCCGAAGGCCCGCGCGAGGACTTGCTCGCCTTTCTCGAAGCATTGGCAGAAGGCCCGGCCGGGTCGGCCGTGCGGCGGGTGCGGCCGGAATGGCTGCCAGCCAGCGGCGAGGATTTTAGTTTTCGCGTGCGGATTTACGATTAGAGCTCAGTCGTCCCTGCCCGCCAGCAGTTCCTGCTTTTTCCAGGGCGGCAGGTTGGAATTATCCACCAGAAGCGCGCGCAGCTCGTAAATCTGGTCGCGCAGCATGGCGGCGCGCTCGAACTGCAATTCGGCAGCGGCGGCGCGCATTTGTTTTTCCATTTCCTTCAGCATCTTTTCCATTTCGCGGGCTTCCATCTTGGCTGCCAGTTCGCGCGCGTTTCGGCTGGCTGGCTGTTCCACGCCCGCCGCGCTGGCCAGTTGGTCGGTAA
>JAAZPN010000154.1 GCA_012797215.1 Chloroflexota bacterium
AGGAGTAATCATGCCTAAACACGGCAAAAAGTACGAAAATGCAATTAAGAATATTGACCTGGACAAAACCTACAGCCCAAGGGAAGCCCTGCAGCTGGTAAAGGAAAGCAGTTTTGCCAAGTTCGATGAGACCATCGAAGTGCACCTGCGCACTGGCTTGGACCCCCGCCAGGCTGACCAACAAATTCGTGATGTCGTTGTGTTGCCAAATGGCCTGGGCAAAACCATCCGCGTGCTGGTCTTCGCGCAGGGTGAAGCCGCGGCTGCCGCTCGCGAAGCCGGCGCTGATTTTGTCGCGGAAACAGACGAAGAAATTAACCGTGTCGCTCAGGGTTATACCGACTTTGATGTGGCTGTTGGCACGATGGATATGATGGGCAAAGTCGGCCGCCTTGGCCGCGTGCTCGGTCCTCGCAACCTGATGCCGAACCCGAAAGCCGGCACCGTTGTGCAACCTGCCGATATCGCCGGCGCCATTAAGAATGCCAAAGCCGGCCGCGTGGAATTCCGCCTGGACAAAACCGCGAATATTCACGTTCCGCTTGGCAAAGCCTCCTTCAGTGTGGACGCCCTGGAAGAGAACATGACCGCCCTGATGAGCGCAATTCGCAAGGCGCGCCCCTCCGGCGCGAAAGGCCTGTTTGTGCGCAAGATCACCCTGGCTTCGACCATGGGACCCGGCGTCAAGGTGGACCCGAACACCGCCATGGCAATGGAGAGCGGTAAGATTTAAGCGTTTTACCCCGGATGTGGTATACTAACCGGGTTTGAAAATTGAATAGTGTACTTCACTTAAGAAAGCTGGTGCCGTTACGGCTTAATTTCCCGCCGAGGTGGAGATTGAATACTGAAGATTCGTTAATCACGAAAGTATTTAAGTCTCTTTCCAAGGGAAAAACGGAAAGAGATTTTTATTTTCACCGAAAGGAGGTGAAACAACATTGGCGTTTTCTAAACAGCAAAAAGAAAAGATTGTTGAGGATTACCGTTCCTGGTTGGAAAAGAGCAAAGCCGTCTTCGTGCTTTCCTACTCCAAGATGCGCATGCCCGCGGTGAACGCTGCCCGCGCGAAACTGCGCGAAGCGGATGGCAAACTGCATGTCGTCAAAAACCGCTTGTTCAAGCGCGTTTTGGATGAACTCGGTTATACATATGACGAAAAGTTCTGGGAAGGGAACAACGTGGTCGTCTTCGCGTTCGAAGACGCGCCCTCTGTCGCCAAGGCGCTCGCCGAAGTTACCAAGGGTAATGAGGTTTTGGCAGTGCGCGGCGGCTACCTGGATAAGGCAGCCCTCTCTGTAAAACAGGTTACTTCGTTGGCAGACCTGCCGACCCTGCCTGTCATGCGCGCGATGCTGCTGGGCACTTTGCTTGCCCCTGCCAGCAAACTCGTTCGCACCATCGCCGAGCCCGCTCGCGGTCTCGCCGCTGTGATCAAAGCAAATTCGGACAAGCAGCCTGCTGCTGCCTGACGTTTGAAAGGTCGACCCGTCAGGGAAGACACATTAATGAAACACTAAATTATAGGAGTAAATTGAAATGGCTGATTTAGCTAAACTCGTTGAGGAACTGAGCCAACTTTCCGTGTTGGAAGCCTCTGAACTGGTCAAGTTGTTGGAAGAAAAATGGGGCGTTTCCGCCGCCGCGCCCGTGGCTGCTGTCGCCGCCGGTCCCGCCGCCGCTGCTGTTGAAGAAGAAGTCGAAGAAAAGACTGAATTCACTGTTGTGATTAAGAATGCCGGCGCCAAGAAGATCGAAGTCATCAAAGTCATCCGCCAGCTCACCAGCCTGGGCCTCGTCGAAGCCAAAACCTTGGCCGAGACCGCCGATGGCAAAGTGCTCGAAGCCGTCAGCAAGGAAGTTGCGAACGACGCCAAGGCCAAGCTCGAAGCAGCTGGCGCCGAAGTCGTCCTGCTCTAATTTCCACGCGGACAACAAAAAAACCGTATGCGAATACGGTTTTTTTGTTTAAGTGTCTGAAAGGTCAGGCGTTTTCCAGCTGGCGGATAACCAGCACCACTTTGCCTTGCACTTCCACGATGCTGGGATCGTCGATGATGATAGGCTGCATGGA
>JAAZPN010000155.1 GCA_012797215.1 Chloroflexota bacterium
CCTGCCTCGCCGCTTCGCGCGAACGCAAAACCGTCGCTCCACCATCTTTCCAGCCACATTCGTGAGCGGCTCCGCCCGATTGAGCGGCTCCCAACTGCGCTACAGGCCCGCTGCCGAATTCAGACAGAAGTTTTCGTGAAAAAACGACCCGATTTCAGAGTGCACAGATTCTAACTGACTCAAACAGAGATGTCAAGTTGTAGTTTTCTTCCAGGATGTATCTACTCACCCGATAAAAAATCCAGGCGCCATCTTGGCGCCTGGAGTCATGGTTGTTTGTGCCTAAGCGTTAGTCGAGATGACCGTTCCAGCCTTTTTCTTTTCGATCTTGGCTTTTCGCTTTTCCTTGATGTCCAACTTGGGTTTCTTACGTTCTTCTTTCCCGGCTTTATCTTTGCTTGCCATTGAATGCCTCCTTCTGATTCTAACGGTGTTACATCGCATTTCTGTGGCGACTTTCTCTATTATAGCGCAATTCAGAATTATTTCGCTTGCTGATGGTATTATTAACAGCGCGTCAGCTTTATACCGATAAGCTTTGGCTGACCCGGAGTATATATTGGACACGCTTTCCAGGCGAACCCGAACGCGTTATCTGCTGATTTTGATGATCCTGATCACCATCCCTTGTTATATCCTGGGGATTGTGCTCCTGCGTATCAACCGCGGTCCACTTGCTTCCACCCCCACGCCGGTGAACTCCCCGACCATCACGCGTACAGCCACCATCACGCTGACGCCTTACCTCACGCGTACCCCAACCATCACCCCTACTATCACGCAAACCCTTACGCCAACCCTTACCCGCACACCAACGCAAACTCCCACAAACACACCAGAACTGACCGAACCTCCCATCAGCACGAATACTCCTGGTCCGGAAGATACGCCCACCGGTTCTGAGCCGTAATTCACCTTAAGAGAGTGCCATGACTATTGACTTGCTTCCGCATCTGAAACAAATGTTGTCCGCTCCCGGCCTATCGGGCTACGAAGATCCTATTCGGGAAATCGTACAAGCTGCCTGGCAGCCGCTGTGCGATGAATTCTCGGTTAGCCGCGTGGGCAGTTTGCACGCCCTTAAGCGCGGTGACGGCGCCGACCCGCGCCCGCGCGTGATGCTTTCCGCGCATATGGACGCGATTGGCATGATGGTGACAGGTATCGTTGAAGGATTTTTGCGCTTCACGCAGGTCGGGGGGATTGACCCTCGTATCCTGCCCGGGCAAATGGTCGTTGTACACGGCCGGAAGGACTTGCAGGGAATGGTGGTTTTGCCGCCCACGCACTTGCTGCCGCCTGAGGCAGGGAGCGGAGTTGTAGCGCTGCAGTATCTTCTGATTGAAACCGGATTGCACCCTGACGAAGTGGAGAAGTTGGTGCGAGTCGGTGACGTGGTGTCTTTCGCCCAGGAACCCATCGAATTGGGAGCCACCGCGTTAGCTGGCCACACCCTGGATAACCGCGTTTCCGTGGCTGCGGTGACCCACTGCCTCGACATCCTTTCCCGCCGGAAGCACGCCTGGGATGTATGGGCGGTAGCTTCCAGCCAGGAGGAGATTGGCGTTACAGGCGCGTTCACCTCTCCGGTGGATATCCAGCCGGATTTTGCCATCGCAATCGACGTGACCTTTGCCAGGAGCCTGGGCGGCGATTATCGCAGCTTTCCATTGGGCGAAGGCGTAACGCTGGCTTGGGGACC
>JAAZPN010000156.1 GCA_012797215.1 Chloroflexota bacterium
AAGTATGGCGAATATCACCGAGAAATACGCGAAAATCTTCCTCCTGGAAGCAGCAAAGGGTTACCAGGATAAAGTTGTGTATAAGGGCCTGCAGAGCCTGACTTCCACATGGTATTCCGATGCGCGCGAAGCAAGCTTGCCTGAAACGTTGATCGCGGAGGTTGCAGGAAAGCTGGGTAGTTATCACGAGCAAAGCGCGGCCGGTCGTCGGCAAACGCTCCTAGAAATTGGCAGCTTGCTGCAGATATCCAGTATGCGTGAACTTCCTGCGCCGCCAGCAGGCGAAAGCCCTTCCACGCTGGCTTCCGCGCCGCAGACTGAGCTGGAAAGCACGTCCAAAAGAAAGACATCCAATCAGGCATCCCGCAAGCTAAGCAGCGTGGTTTCGGCTGATACTGGCGCCATTGGGCTGAACGCGCCCGTGGTGAAAATCCGGGGAATTGGGGAAAAACAAGCTAAAAACCTGGAGAAGTTGAACGTTTTTACAATCAAAGATTTGCTATATCTGTTTCCGCGCCGTTATGATGATTATTCACAGTTGAAATCCATTCAGCAGCTACGTTATGGCGAGGAAGTAACCATTCTCGCGAAGGTAGTGGACATCAAGACCTTGCAAACCGGCAGGGGTAGGTTGGTCACCGAAGTCATCGTCTCAGACGCTACGGGGATGCTCCGACTTGTCTGGTTTAACCAGACTTATGTGCAACGTTACCTGAAGCTGGGAATGTTCATCACCATCTCAGGAAAAGTAGAAACGAGCAGCGGCCGGCTGGCGATGTTTCACCCGGATTATGAGTCAGTTGACCAGCAGCAATTGAATACCAATCGCATTGTGCCGGTCTATCCACTAAGCTCGCAAATAACGCAGCGTTGGCTGCGTAAGACTCAGTTTAACGTTTCCCAGTTTTGGGCTGCCAGAGTGCCCGAATTTTTGCCCGACACGGTCCGCCAAAACGCCGGGCTTGTGCCGCTCCAGGAAGCATTGGCGCAAATCCACTTTCCTGATTCTCATGAACGACTGCGGGAAGCTCAAAGGCGTTTCGCCTTTGATGAAATATTCCTTCTGCAGGTAGGGGTTATCCGTCAGAAGCGGCAGTGGCAGGAGTTGACCGGGACGCCGTTCTCTGTGAGCAATGCCTGGTTGGTAGAACGCATGCGAGGGCTGCCTTACGCGCTCACCAACGCGCAGACGAAAGCCCTGCAAGAAATCCGTAAAGACGTGGCCAGCCCACACCCAATGAACCGATTGCTGCAAGGCGACGTGGGCTCTGGGAAAACCATTGTGGCGGTGCTTGGAATGTCCATTGTCATTCAGGGTGGAGGTCAAACCGCGCTGATGGCGCCGACAGGCATCCTGGCGGAGCAGCATTACCGCACGATTCTTCGCTTGCTCACCGAAGCCGAGCCTGCACAACCTGCTTTCTTAGCGTCAGACCAGGTGCGCTTGCTTACCGGGGATACCAGCGCATCAGAACGCCGCGAAATTTTTAAAGGTCTTCAATCTGGGTATGTCAAACTCCTGGTGGGCACCCATGCGCTGATTGAGGACCCTGTCAGCTTTCAGAACCTGCAGATGGTCGTGGTGGATGAACAGCACCGCTTTGGCGTTCAGCAGCGCGCCGCCTTGCGGGCAAAAGGCAATAATCCGCACCTGTTGGTAATGACCGCCACGCCCATCCCGCGCTCACTGCAGCTGACCTTATTTGGGGATTTGGATGTAAGCGTAATGGATGAGATGCCTGCTGGCCGGCTCCCCATCGAGACCCGCATTGCTTATCCATACGAGCGGCATGCTGTTTACGAGCTGATTGAGGAGCAGGTCCAGGCTGGGCATCAGGCTTTCATCATTTACCCGTTGGTGGAACAGGGAGAAAACGAAGAAACCAAGGCTGCGGTGGAAGAACAGCAGCGTTTGCAAGCTGAGGCTTTTCCTAATCTGAGGGTCGGGCTGGTGCACGGCAGAATGAAGCCAGCGGAAAAAGACGCGGTGATGCTTGCCTTTCGAAACAAAGAATTTGAAATCCTCGTGTCTACCTCTGTGGTGGAGGTGGGGGTGGATATTCCTAATGCGACCATGATGGTTATCGAGGGGGCAAATCGCTTTGGCCTGGCGCAGCTGCACCAATTTCGCGGTCGTGTCGGGCGGGGAGACGCTCAGTCTTTCTGCATCCTTATTCCCGACAATGACAGCGCAGCGGAGAACGAACGCTTGGCTGTGATGACTCAGACTAACGATGGTTTCGTGCTTGCGGAAAAAGACCTTCAGCAGCGCGGTCCAGGAGACTTCTTGGGCACCAGACAGGCAGGCTTCGTGGATTTACGGATGGCGAACCTGGCGGACGTGCGCCTGATCCAAAAAGCCCGCGCGATCGCAGAAGAATTGTTGGAAAAAGATCCTGAGCTGGAAGCTGATGAAAACCAGGCGCTTAGGCGGGCAGTGGTCAATTTTTGGCCGTCCTCAGACGGCGATGGAGACGTGAGCTGATGACTAAAGTACTATTTCCAGGAACTTTTGACCCTATTCACTACGGGCACATCGACATTGCCCGCCGGGCCGCACGGTTGTTTGATGAGGTGGTGGTAGCAGTCTACGATAAACCGATAAAATCGCTGCTGTTCAGCCCTGAAGAGCGGATTGCCCTGGTGAAACGCGCCTTTGAAGGCTTGCCGAACGTGAGCGTTGTTGGTTACCAGGTACTGACGGTGACATTCGCCAGGCAGATTGGCGCAAAAGCGATTGTGCGGGGTCTGCGCGTTTTTTCGGACTTTGAATATGAATTCCGCATGGCGCTGGCCAACAAGCGCCTGGAAGCGGATATTGACGTCATCGCGCTGATCACAACCGAACAAAACACCTTCCTTTCCTCCAGCACCGTCAAGGAAATCGCTTCTTTGGATGGCGATGTGTCGAGCATGGTGCCGGATTATGTGCAGGCGGCTCTTAGGGAGAAATTTTCCATGCTTGGGAATAACCAAACCTTAGTGCCCGGCACTTCGCTCAAGGATTGACCCAAGACTGCGCGCAGTGTTCAGCGTCCGAAACGAGTGAGCGTCGCATGAATATCGAAAAATGTTAGTGTGTTTGCTAATATTTAATGATAAACTGAGTTAAAGCGCATTAATCAGTATAAACGGAGAAAGACATGGATATCCTACACCTGGTAGACCGCCTGGAAGAATTGTTTAACAACAGCAGACCCATTCCACTGAGCCGCAGCGTGGTTGTGGATGAAAACGCCTTTATGGATATCATCGATCAAATGCGCATTTCCATTCCTGATGATATTAAAAAGTCGCAGCAGATTATTGCCCAAAAGGACCGCATACTGGCACAGGCGCAGGAAGAAGCCAACCGCACCTTGGCGTTGGCGCGTGAGAAAAGCGAGAAAATGATTGAGAAAAGCGATGTTTTCCTCGCGGCACAGGCAAAAGCGGAACAAATTACCGAACAGGCGCGCCGCGAAGCCGGGCAGACCCAGTTGGATGCGGATCGTTATGTGGTCGAAACTTTAACCAAACTTGAAGCGGAAATGAACCGCATTCTGGCGCAAGTGCGCAATGGCATTAAAACACTTCAGGCAGAGGACCAAAACACCCCTCCTGAAGGTACTGACTGACCTAATCTCTTGTCATTGTTTTGGCGCGTCCTGCTCGTCGGACGCGCTTTTTTTCTTCCTGCCGCGGGATGCAGTCGCTTTGGGTTTGCGGTTGATGGGCTTATCCGCCAGAGCGGCTGCAAGGACTTCGTCCATATGTTCCACAAAGAGAATTTGAAGCTTGCTGAGCACCTGAGGGGGAATCTCGCGTAAGTCTTTCTCGTTTTTGCGCGGCAGCAGAACAGTGTTAATGCCAGAACGGCTGGCTGCTAAAACTTTCTCCCGGACACCCCCGACAGGGAGCACTCTGCCGCGCAGAGTAATTTCTCCTGTCATGGCCACGTCATGCCGCACTGGCACGCCCAACACCGCTGAGGTGAGGGCGGTAGCCAAGGTAATGCCTGCGCTGGGGCCGTCTTTTGGGATTGAACCTTCCGGAACATGGATGTGAATGTCCATTTCCTCGAAGAAGT
>JAAZPN010000157.1 GCA_012797215.1 Chloroflexota bacterium
ACATTTGACACCGGCAAAATCAATACAATTGTCGTGATATGAATAGGCTGGACTTCCACAAAACGGACACGGTTTTAGTTCGCTCATCGTCATCCTTTCTTCCACTCGCCGTTCAGCCGGCGCGCCAAATCCTGGAACATTTTCATCAGCATCAGCAGGACGCGCGCCTGCCCCGGCGTGAGCGTGACGCGCTCCCCTTTGTGCGCCTCGAACAGCGCGATGAAATTGCCCAACTCCGCGCGAACTTCAGCATCCATCACGCGCCCCCTTGCGTCCGCAAGCACCGCGATACCAGGCTGCTGCTCCGGATCGGGACGCCCAGCTTCTGCGCCATCCACGCGTAGCTTTTGCCTTCAGCCTTCCACGCGCGAATCCGCTCGATGTTCTGCTCGATAACCGGCGTCCAATGCCCGCTGACTACCCGCTTCGGCTTTGGCAGTTCGGTGAACGGGCTTCGCTCGCGCGTCTCCCCAAACACGTACGCCGCGCAATCCTCAAGCTGGAAGCGGTAGCCTTGATGCACCACGCACAACCCGACGAGCTTATCGTCCGTCCGCTCCCAATTCCGGCAGGTAAGGCACTTGTTAGAACTGATACTCATCTCTTCACCTTCTTTTCCTGAACCTTTACCTTATCGCTCAAATCTTTGAGCCACTTGCCACGCCCGCCGTAGAGCTTCTTGACGATGCACATCGCCACGCCAACTTCAAGGTCAAACGGTTCTCCGTCACGTGGTTTAGACCTGACGACACCACCATCCGCAAACTTGCAGACAGTCACGCCGTTGTTCACAAAGATTTCGCGCGGAAGCTGAAAATAGTTTACGATTGCAAGCGCAAACCACTCATTTATTTCAAAGTTAAACTCCACGCAATCTGATTCTGGTTTAGAACTGGTAATCATCGTCAAGCTCCTTTTCCGCTTTCCTGTCGAGAAACTTCACGGTTTGCGCGCGCATCTCGTACCCAGACGCCCACGTCCCGTCTTTCACCTGATACAGGCGCGGGTTGCCCGTCGTGTCCGGCGTGATTTCGCCCTCCACCCCAACAAGGCTGCCCTTGTCCACATACTTCGCGACGTTCTCCGCCTGGTCGCCCCATACGGTCACGCGCCACCAGCAGACTTGCTCGGTCAATACGCCGTCCTGTTTGTACGCCTTGTTCGTCGCAAGGCTGAAGGTGGTGAACGGCTTCCCAGCCGCCGTCATTCGCAGTTCGGGTTTCTTGCCTACGTTGCCGATAAGAATTAGTTTCTGGTACATTCTGCTCCTCTGTTATCCTTTGATGTTTGCTAACGGTGAAAGCGATACGCGAATTTTCACCAAATCATTTTGATTTTCCATAACCACGTCGATGTCCTTGTAAGCACCGGGGGCTTCGTCCAATTCACTCGCTGACCGCAATCCGTGACCTATGCCCGCCATTTTCACCTGTTCACTTTCAAGATTCAGCGTTCTTTTCGCTTCGTTACGCCCCATTCTGCGTCCTGCACCGTGCGAACTTGAAAAAAAACTTTCCGGGTTGCCCAAGCCTTCTGTGATATAGCTGAAAGTTCCCATAGAGCCGGGAATAATGCCAGTCAATCCCAGCGTGGCTCTTGTGGCACCCTTGCGATGTACTAAAACGTCTTTGCCGTAATGATGCTCAAAAGCGGCATAATTGTGGTGAATGTCAATCTCATCCAAAACGGTTGCGCCGGTTTCTGAATACAGTGCGTCTATAGCGCGCCCCATCATCAAAGCCCTGTTAGCTTGCGCGAATTTCAAGCAATAATTCATCGCTTTGTAATATGCGTTCCCAGCGTCGGTATCAATTGGCAGGAACGCCAGGTCTTTATCCGGCATAAACGAGTACCACTTCTCGCACAATCTTTGCGCTGTTTTATGATATTCATCGGCGGTTTTGAGCCCAAAGTTCCTGCTGCCAGAGTGAATCATTAGCCAGATGTGGCCATCGTCGCCGCGCTGAATTTCGATGAAGTGGTTTCCGCCGCCCAACGTACCTAATTGTTTTTTCGCAGACGAAAGTTCACGCTGGATAATCGGAATATCCGGCGCGTCGTCAAAACCATCCCAACGCTGTTCTTCTGCCTGATGATTAAATCCGACCGGAATTACCTTGCGTATTTTCCCCATAACCGATTTCAAAGCCTCGGTACTGATTTCGGTTAGCGAAGTTTTGCAAGCCGCCATGCCGCATCCGATATCACCCCCGACTGCGTTTGGAACAATTCCCCCGGAAGTTGCTAACACTCCGCCAATCGGCATTCCATAACCCTGGTGGCTGTCCGGCATAATTGCAACCCACTTGAACACAAACGGTAGGTTTGCAAGATTTCGCGCTTGCATTAACTCGCCTTCCTCGATGTCGTCCAGCCAGAGTTTTATCGGAACCGTTTCGGTATTAATAACCTGTTTCATCCTTACACCCCCTCAGCCGGACCAAGCAATTTGACTGCCTTCTCAACAAACAGGCGAGCTGCTTCGGTATTGGCATCCCAATCACCATCCCAATCGTGTTCAATGAAGAACTTCAGGGCGTCCGTTCTTGTGTCAAACCACATAATGCTCTGCCATAACTCATCCATCAATTCCTGAACTTCCTCGATGGAACCGCAAGCCTGAAGCGCGTCGCATCCCGAACAGCTTCCCCAGCCAAAGCGGAGATATCCAAATCGGATGCCGTCTTGGTAAAGAACCCACGTACTGCCTTGATAGTCGTCGTCGGCTTCTTGCAAGATGACATTCCCAAACTCCTCTACCATAGGCTGATAGTCGTCACAGTAATAGTAGCTGCCTTCATGCCCGCCATATAACTCAATTGCCTTTTTCATTTCTTGCCCGCTCCTCAACGGGTGTTCTAATTGTTTGCCTTCTGCTGCTCATACAAGGCGCGGTACTTGTCCACGTCCGCGCCGGCTTGCTTGCGATTGCCATTCCCGCGCCCCTCCGCCTTCCAGCGTTTCAGGATCGCGCGGGCGTAACTCCAATTGCGCTTGTTCTGGCGTGATGCCTCTTTCAGCGCGTCAATAATCCAGCCGTCAGGATATTCGCTGACGGCCAGCTTCAATTCCTCCGCGATTGTCGCGGTTAGTACGCCAATTTC
>JAAZPN010000158.1 GCA_012797215.1 Chloroflexota bacterium
CACAGCGCGCGCAGCGCCGGGAAGAAGTCATCGGGCGGGAAAATATATCCGCCTTCGCCTTGCACAGGTTCAATCAGGATGCCGGCAACGTCATCGCCGGGCACCAGATGCCCCAGTATTTCCTCTTCGATGTAATGCACCACGGTCTCGCCATCCCCCATGCCGGGTCGGCGCTGGAGCAGCGGGCGGTAGGGATTGGGAAACGGCACATGCACCACGCCGTTCATCAGCGGGAAGAAACCGCCCTTGTAATTGGCCTTGCTGGCAGTGAAAGTGACCGCCCCCAGCGTGCGCCCATGAAACGCGCCCAGGAAGCCGATGAACTGCGTGCTGCCGGTGTGATAACGCGCCAGCTTGATGGCCGCTTCCACGCTTTCAGTGCCGGAGTTGGTCATGAAACAAGAGGAAGGCCCGCTCCAAGGTGCGATTGAGTCAAGTTTTTCAGCCAGGCTAATCCATTTGTCGTGATAAAAATCCGATGAGATATGTATGAACTTTTCGGCCTGTTCCTGGATGGCTTTCACCACGCGCGGGTTGCTGTGGCCGGTGGAAGCAACGGCAATGCCGGCTTCAAAATCAAGAAAGCGGTTGCCGTCCACGTCCCAGACTTCGGTCCCCCGTCCATGGTCCATCACGAAAGGGTACCCGCGCGGGTACGACGGGGAAATCACCTGATGGTCCCGTTCGATATAGGCTCGCGCCGTTTCTCCTGGTAATTTCAAAGGCTTCATCGCTGGCTCTCCTTTCAGCATGCGCTTAAACAAAATGAACCAACCCGGGTGAGTAGTGGTTGGTTCCGCTTCAGTAAATCATAGCAATATTATACCATAGGCTGCGGCAGGCTTTGGTTGAGTGTCATTTCAACCAGTTTAAAGATATCCTCGCCCTGGGCGTCCGCCCCGCCGGAGGCGTGTTGACGCCTCTCCCAAATCCTGCTATCATCCAATTAATGAACGGCTCCGGCAGCAAAGACAAGCAGAAAACGCATATATGGAAGAAGCTGAAGGACGAAGCCCGCTGGCTTCTGCCCGGCACAGGCTTTAAACGCTGGATTTTGCTTACCATCCTGGGCGCGATGCTGCTTGGGCTGGGGCTGGCGGTGCTCATTCTGGGCTACTACCGCTCGGCTGCCAACCCCACTGTGGTTCCAATCCTGGCTTTCCTCTCCCTGCGCTGGCTGGACCGCCCGATTCGTTTTATCCTGTTTGGCGGCATCGGTCTGGCGTTGATTGTGGTCGGCATCTGGGGCGCCAACCGTTCGTTGCTCAAGCCCTTCCAGAAATCCGGTCGGCCGTTGATTGACACAATCCAATCCTACCGCCGGCGTGAGAAAGGCATACGCGTGGTGGTTATTGGCGGTGGGCACGGCCTGGCGACGCTCCTGCGCGGGCTGAAGGAATACACGCACAATATCACCGCCATCGTCACCGTGGCGGATAATGGCGGCTCTTCGGGTGAGCTGAAGCGCGATATGGGCATTCTCCCGCCCGGAGACATCCGCAACTGCCTTTCAGCGCTCAGCAGCGACGAAGCCTTGCTCTCCCAGGTTTTTCAATACCGTTTTCAGACGGGCACCGGCCTGACCGGACATTCACTCGGCAATCTGTTCATTTCCGCGTTGAGCGAAATCACCGGCAGTTTCGAAGAAGCCGTGGCTGAGTCCGGGCGGGTTCTGGCAATTTACGGCCAGGTTTTGCCTGCCACCGTCTCGAACGTGGAGTTGATTGGTGAGATACTGGATCCGCAGACGCAGCAGCTTATCCGCGTGAGCGGCGAATCGGAACTGACCAATACGCCCGGCAGCATCAAACGCGTCTGGCTGGACCCCGCCACAACGCCAGCCTATCCGCCAGCTGTGCAGGCTATTCTCAGCGCGGACCTGATTATCCTCGGACCGGGCAGCCTCTATACCAGCCTGCTGCCAAACCTGCTGGTCACAGGCCTCACGGATGCCATCGAAGCCAGCCGCGCGCAGAAGTACTTTGTGTGCAACGTTGCCACGCAGCGCGGCGAAACAGACGGATTTAATGCCTCCGACCATTTGAAAGTGATTGAACAGCATATCGGCAGGGATTTGTTTGATTTGGTGGTGTGCAACCGCACCTTCCGCGGCAAGCTGGAAGAGAGCATCGAATGGGTGACCGCGGATGTGCCTCTCCACGAGAATTATCACGTCTACGAAACCGACCTGGTGGACGACCTCTACCCCTGGCGGCACGATTCCAAAAAGCTGGCTCGCGCTGTTGTGAACCTGTTTGAGGAACGAACCGGACCACTTTCCTGAAAAAAACTTAGGAATGAATAAGAATTAATTTTGAAATCGACCACGCAGGTGGTAAAATTTAATTGTTAACTTTCACTATTCCATGGAGGATTTTCTATGAAAACACAAGTAGGTATTAACGGCTTTGGTCGTATCGGACGCCAGGTCTTAAAGGCGATTATGGAACGCGCTGGTGACGAACTGGAAGTGGTTGCCATCAACGATTTATTCGACGCCCAGACGAACGCGCATCTCTTTAAATACGACTCCAACTACGGCGCCTATCCCGGCACCGTGGAAGTTGTAGACGGCAATCTCGTCATTGATGGCAAAACCATCAAAGTTTACGCGGAAA
>JAAZPN010000159.1 GCA_012797215.1 Chloroflexota bacterium
CCACTGCAAACGCGCCTCCTCAAACTGCTGGCGGAGAAAAGGGGGGGCCCCCTGCGCGGAGCTCAAATTGACCACGCCCTGCCAAAACTGGAATGGCGCGGCAGCCTGGAACGGTTGCGCAAAGCCGGATTGGTGCGCACCAGGAGCGTTTTCCCTCCACCGCGCGTGAGCCCAAAAGTGGTGCGTACTGCCCAACTGACCATTCCACCCGCGTCTGTTGCCGCGCTAAACCCACAGGAGCTGAGCCCGCGCGCTGAAACTGGCAAACGCCGCCTGGAAATACTAAAACTGCTTGCGGCTGAACCATTCCCGATGGATTTCTCCTGGATTTACGCGCAAACCAACACTGCTTACGCGGACCTGAAAGCCCTCGCCGAGCAGGATTACCTGCATTTTAACGAAACCGAGGTCTGGCGGGACCCATTGGAAAGCTTGCGTACAGAGACCGCGCAGCCTCCTGCGCTGACACAGGACCAGCAGCGCGTTTGGGAACAGCTGCAGCCGCGGCTGGACGCGCCCGGCAGCAAGCCCATCCTTCTGCACGGCGTCACCGGTTCGGGCAAGACCGAAATTTATTTGCGCGCGGTCGCGCAAACTTTGGCGCGCGGACGGCAGGTGATTGTCCTCGTCCCTGAAATCGCGATGACCCCCCAGGCAGTGCGTCGTTACATGGCGCGCTTCCCAAATCGCGTGGGTCTCTATCATTCCAAGCTTTCTGAAGGCGAACTTTATGACACCTGGCGGCGCGCGCGCAAAGGCGAGTTATCTATCATCGTCGGGGCGCGCAGCGCGCTCTTTGTACCGCTCCCGGATATCGGTCTCATCGTCCTGGATGAGTGCGACCATGAGTCTTACGACGAAACTGAACGGGAGCCGTTCTACCGCGCTGTGGAAGCGGCAGAAGCCTACGCGCGCATCTGCGGAGCCGCGCTGATACTTGGTTCCGCCACGCCGCGCGTCAGTCAGTATTACAAGGCCCAAACCGGCGCCTGGCAGCTCCTGGAACTGCCCCGGCGCGTTTTGGCGCACCGCGAAACCCTGCGCCAACAAGCCGCCAGCCTGCACGCCGAGCTCTTGCCACCGTCGGACCAGGACGAACTGCTGAGCCTGGAACTGCCGCCGGTAGATGTGGTGGATATGCGCGCCGAGCTCAAAGAAGGCAATACCAGCGTGCTCTCGCGCGCGCTGCACTCCAATCTCGAAAAAGTGCTTACGAAAAATCAGCAAGCCATCCTCTTCCTCAACCGCAAAGGCAGCGCCACCTATGTGTTTTGCCGCGATTGCGGCAGCGCGCTGCTCTGTCCGCGGGATTTGAGCCCATTGGTCTACCATCAAGACCGCGGCGGGCTACTCTGCCACATTTGCGGCTACACGCGCGGCATGCCGGCCAAATGCCCGCACTGCGGCAGTAAACAGATTCGCCAGATGGGCATTGGCACCGAGCGCCTGGAAGCGCTGGTTCAGCTGGCGTTTCCACAGGCTCGCTTGCTGCGCTGGGACGCTGAAACAACCACCACCCGCGACGCCCACGAGTTGATACTCTCCCACTTCAGCGCGCATCGCGCGGACATCCTGATTGGCACGCAAATGCTGGCAAAAGGGTTGGATTTGCCGTTAGTGACGCTGGTGGGCATCATCCTGGCGGAAACTGGACTGAACCTCCCAGACTTTCGCGCGGCGGAACGCAGTTTTCAGGTCCTCACGCAGGTCAGCGGCCGCGCGGGGCGCAGCCCCTTGGGCGGGCGCGTTATTATGCAGACCTACCAGCCTGAAAATTATGTCATTCAAGCTGCCGCGAAGCACGATTTTTCCTCTTTTTACGCGCAGGAGCTTGCCCACCGCCGCGAACTGGGTTACCCGCCCTTCGCGCGGCTGGTGCGGCTGGAATACCGCAGCCCCTCCGAGGACAAATGCCGGCAAGAAGCGGAACTGCTGGCGGAAATTTTGCGCGCGGAGATTCAAGGGCTCGGGATGGCGCATACCGACTTTATCGGGCCGGTGCCCTGCTATACCCGCAAACTATTTGGTCGCTTCCGCTGGCAAATCATCCTGCGCGGTCCCGACCCAACCTCAATTCTGAATGGTCTGCCGCTGATGGGATGGACTGTGGAAGTGGACCCGCCAAACCTGCTATAATATTTTCGCGCGCAAAAACTCCGGGCTTGCCTAAGAGCCTGAATCGCCGGGAAAGCTGAAACTCAGGTGATGTGATGAACCAACGCAATGAAATAATAACCTGGGACGAAGTCTCAAGACTGATAGACCACTTGCTCCCGCAGTTTAATCGCGTTTACACAGTCATGGTAATGGTCACGCGCGGCGGCATCATCCCAGGCGGCATGCTTGCCGAAGCAATGAACATCCAGATGCTTTTCACCGCTTCGGTGGACTTCCCGGCTGAAACGCACACCCCCACCACCCCCCAATCTAAGTTCCTCACCTGGCCAAAGTTTCTCCAATTTCCAGAGGCCAGCCACCTGACTGACCAAAATGTGCTGATTGTGGACGACGTCTGGGGTTCTGGCCGCACCATCACAGCCGTAAAAAACCGCGTCATGTCCGCGGGCGCCAGCCCTTCCACTTGCGTCTTACACTTTAATCCCTATCGGAATTTATTCGGAAACTTGCGCCCCGATTATTACGCGGCCACCACAGACGCGCACATAATCTACCCGTGGGAAATGGACCGCGGTTTTCAATCCAGATTTTTTAGCGGCATACACTAAGCCTGCGCCCTGCCTGTGGCTGCCTGGAGGTTTCATGCAAAAGTCCCTGCGTTGGTACGATAGCATTTTCATCAATATCTATTACCTTGGCCTGACCGTTCGCAGCCAAACCCTCACCCCGCTTATCCTGCCCCTGCTGGTTCAGCAGTTTGTCGGGGACGCGACCAAAGGCAGTAGTTACGGCAGCATCCGGCTTTACTCATTAATGATTGCGCTGCTTGTCCAAGCTGTCATGGGCATGCTCTCGGACCGCAGCACCCTCCGCTGGGGCAAACGCAGGCCGTTTATGCTTGCCAGCACAATTTTAGAAACAGCCGCGTTCATAGGCATTGGCGTAATCGCCGCGCAGATGGAAGGACAGGCAGGTTATGCCGCGCTATTCGCCGCGGTATTGCTTTCAATGATTTTTTCCAATATCGGCCACGGCGCGGCGCAGGGTCTCATTCCAGACCTGGTGCCGGAGAATCAGCGCGGACGCTACTCGGGGCTGAAAACGCTTTTTGAACTTCCGCTCCCGCTAATTTTTGTTTCTTTCTTTGTCTCCAAAATGGTCAAAACCGGCAACTACTGGGCGGCAATTATTACCGTCATTGCCACGCTTCTCGTCTGCACCATCCTGGCCATGTTCGTCCGCGAAACGCCCCAAGAAAAAGCCCCTTCGCCCATGGATTGGCCGGCTATCGGGCGGCTGGTGGGCATGACCGCCCTTTTCACCGGCGTCATCCTCCTGGCGGGAGAGGCTGTCAAACGCTTGGTTCCGCTGGCGGACACCCTGCCTGGGATTTCCCGGCTGCTTCTGACCGGCGCGATTGGCGCGGCAGGCATGCTCGTTGCCGTTGCCGTGGGCGTCATCTTTTCCATGCGCATCAGCCTGGGCGCGGAAGCCGCTCAAAAACCGGCTTTTACCTGGTGGGTGGTCAATCGCCTGGCTTTTTTGGTTGGCGCGAACAATCTCGCCAGCTTTCTGCTCTACTTCATCCAGGAGCGATTTCCAGAGTTGCAGGGAAACGCCGCGGCAGGTCCTTCAGCTTTTCTGGTGATGATTGTCGGGGTGGCAATCCTGGCAGCCGCGCTGCCTGGCGGTTGGCTGACCGATAGGTTTGGCACCAAACCCTTAATTGCGGCCAGCGGCATCCTTGCCACGCTTGGCACAGCCGTCGTGATTGCATCTCCGGCCATTCCGGTTATGTATGTAGGTGGTGTTTTGGTAGGCTTGGGAGTCGGCATCTTTTATACCGCCAACTGGGCGCTGGGGACCAGCCTGGTCCCGCGCGAACAGGCCGGGCGCTACCTCGGTATTTCCAACCTGGCGGGAGCGGGCGCCGGCGCGATTGGCGCTTACATTGGCGGCCCGATTGGCGACGGGGCTGGTTTTGTGGTGCTGATGAGCATCTATGGATTCTTATTCCTGTTTTCCGTGTTAGTTTTGGGGCGGATTAAGACCAACCAACCCGCGGAGACGCTCTGAGAGGCAGCCGGATGACCTCCGCCGCGCCATTGGAAGCAGCCCGAATAGAACTGGCGAACTTTGCCAACAGCGCTGAGGCGCTGGGCTTGACTGAAACCCGCGCGATATTTTCAATTGGCTCCTTGCCTGGGGGGTACTTTCGCCCTGGGCAAAGCGACCTGGATGTGCTTGTCATCTTCCAGGGCGCTCCCTCTTTTGAAAACACGTTTACCGCGGCGCAGTTAACGGAAAAAGAACGCCTGCAAGCTCTTGCCATTCAGGCTGCTCCATACGAAATTGAACTGCTCTTTCTGCACGAAACGCGCCTGAGGCGCGACCCGCTTACAGGGCTCTTTCCGTACGCAGACTTTGCGCAGCGCCTCATTTCCCAGAGTGAACTGCTGTGGGGAGAACCAGACCTAAAAAGGCTGGAAGCCCCGACGAAGCAAGATTTTGCCTGCGCCTTCAAGCGCTACCTGGAATACCTGCAAAAGAAACAAGGGGAAGATTTTTTCACGCGGGGGGCTGTTCCAGAACTGCTCAAGCACGCCTTGGTGCTAATGCGTTATTACCTGCTGGTACAGCGCGGAGTACTGGAATACGATAAAACCCAGCTTGCCCGGCGTTACCAGGACAATCAGCCGCCCCTGCCACTGCCTTCTGCCATCGCGCGCGCCCTGGACGCGCAGTTTGCAGGCAAGCCAATCTCCGCGCGGCTGAGCAAGTCGGTTCGCGCCGCGCTGCCCGATTTTCACGCCGCTTTATCGCGGGAAATTCTTAGATTACCCGCGCACGACGCTGACGCGCGATCCTGAGGGACCCTTTTCCACTTCAATCCGGTTGGGGAATTGCTCCCGCAATTCCTCAATGTGCGTGATGACTACAATCATGGCAAAGTCTTCCTGCACCTGACCAATGGCTTCCACCAGCCGCTGCCTTCCCTCAGCGTCCTGATTCCCAAAACCCTCATCAATCACCAGCGTGCGCAGTTGGGCGCCGCTGCGGCGCGAGAGCAGCCGCGCCAGCGCGAGGCGAATGCTAAAATTAATCCGGAAGGCTTCTCCGCCTGAATAGGTTTCATATTCCCGCGTGGAGGAGCCGTCGCTGATTTGAATATCCAGAGTTTCCAGTTTATCCGTGCGCCGGCTGTCTTTCAGTTCGCGCTGGGTAATAAAACTCACGCTCATGCTGTAATTTGAAAGTTTGCGCAGGATGCGGTTTGCCTCTTCCGAAAGCTCGGAGAGAGCTGGTTCAATCAGCATTGCTGGCACGCCGTCCTTAGAAAAAGCCCGTTCCAACACCTTCAGCCGCGCGATTTCAATGTTCAGCTGCTCCTTTTCTTTCCTCAGGCTGATTTTGCGGTCTTTCTGGTCAGTCAAGACCATCAAGTTCTGGCGGGCAGCCCCAACCTGACGATTTAGTGATGCTTCTGCTTCTTGCATCTCCCGAAGTGACTGCTCGGTCACCTGGATATCCGGTAAGCTGCCTTCAATATCAGCCAATTCCGCGGCCGCATTGGAACGTTCCGCCGCGGCGCGCTTCAGCTCCGCTTCTTGTTTTTCCAGGATTTCGCGCAGTTCCAAGACGTTTTGTTCCAACTGCCCGACCGAACTGCGGGCAATCTGCAGTTCGGTATAGGCGGTTTGCGCGGGTTCCGCCTGCCGGGTTTCTTCCCGTAAGCGCGAGTGCGCCTCCTGGTCATACGCCAGTCCAGCCATTTCCACAAGAATCTGCGCGCGCTCTGCCCGCTC
Organism: Chloroflexota bacterium; assembly: GCA_012797215.1. The sequence continues at coordinate 5,925 of JAAZPN010000159.1, forward strand.
TTGCGCGCAGAAGCTCTCGGCTTCAAGGGCAGCGCGCGTTTGCTCCAGCATAGGCGCTTTGGTTTTTTCAAACAACTCAACCCTGCCTGCCTGCTGGCTCAGTAGTTGACCGAGCTGGTCTGCCTGCCTTATCAGATTTTGGACTTTCTTTTCATCGCTCTGAATCTGGGCGCGTTCTTCCGCGATTGCGCGTTGGCGCTGCGCAATGCGGTTTATTTCCTCTTTATTCTGGCTGAATTGCTCGCGTAGAAGCTGCCGCTCTTCGCTTAATTCCCGTTCAAGGCGCTCGCGGTCGTGCAAAGCCAACGGCTGCCCGCACAAGGGGCACTCCGCGCCTTCTACTTGTTGAACCTTTTCCAGCCGCTCGCTGAGTTCTTTGCCTTTGCGTTCAATGCCAGCGTTTTCCGCCGAAAGGTCTGAAAGCTGCGTTTGCAGGCTTTGGGTTTCAAGCTCCAAAGATTCTTTGCGGCTCACGCGTTCTTCCAGCTGCGCTATTTGGGCGTGCAGCTGCTCCTGTTGGACTTTGCGTCCGGCATCGGCTGCCGCATCAAGCTGCAACTGTTGTTTTTCTTGCTCCAGGTGCGTCTGTTCCGCCAGCAGTTTTTGCCGTTCCAGCGCGATTTTATTTTCAAGGTCGCGCTTGCGGTGTTCAAGCGGATGAAAGCGCTCAGAAAGCGCGTCCAGGCTGGCTAATTGCTTGCGCAGGGTCTCCAATTTTTTGAAGGCGGCTTCCACGTTCTGCGCGTTTGCCAATTGCGTCCGCAGTCCCGCCAACTTCGTCTCATTTTCGTCCAGTCGGCGGATTGACTCCTGCCGGGCGTCCTCAGCTTTGCGTTCCTGCTCTTCGTGCAAGGCCAGAATCTGCCGGTGGCTCTCAAGGCGCTGTTCCACCGCGCGTTTTTGGTCCAGCGCGGACTGTGCCAGACGGACTTCCGACCTGGCGTTCTTCAGTCTTTCTTCAAGCAGCTGCAGATTGGATTGCCGCATTGGCTCTTCATCCAGTTCAGCCTGGATTTCTTTCAGGTGCTCATCTTTGATTCGCACATCGCTCTGACGTTCTTTCACCAGTTCCGCGGTACGTTTGCGGTAGTCTTCCCAGCTGTCCAACCCTAAAATATTGCTCAGGATGCGCTTTCGGTCTGCCGGTTTTTGCGTGGCAAACAAATCCGCTTTGCCCTGCAAGAAGAAGGAGGCGTTAATGAAAGTTTCGTAATCCAGGCGCAGGGTGCGTTCGATTTTGGCATTGGTTTCGCTCAGCGTGCGTTCCGTCAGCACTTTCCAGGGGTTCTGGCTTTCTGGATTGCGAATATAGAATTCCAACTGCGTGCCTTTTCCGCGCGTGATGGAACGCGTGACACGGTAGACCTGGTGCTCATACGCGAACTCCAGGCTCACTTCCGCTTTCTGGCTGGCGTGGTGGATGATAGCTTCGTCCCTTCGGCGCGCCTGACCATATAGCGCGTAGGTGATAGCATCCAATAGCGAGGATTTGCCCGCGCCGTTCGGACCGGAGATGCACACGAGGTCCAACCCGGAAAAGTCAATCTCCACCGGCTCGCGGTACGAGGTAAAACCAGACAGGGAAAGTTTAATCGGTATCATCGTCACCAAATCCCAGGCTGCGGCTGGCGCCCTCAAAACTTGTTGGCTTCTGCTCGTCCCGCAAGAGCGCTTCCCAGAAGCTGTTGTCGTATCTTCGGGAGCGGATAGGGATAGGCATCGGCACGCCCCAGCCCAGCAAGAGCGCTTCTTCCTTGGCCTGCAGTTTGGAAAGCATGCCGCGCAGCGCGCCTCTGCCGGGCAGGCCAGAAAGCACCGCGTTGATGTCGTCTTCATCCCCCAGCGAGCCGGAAATGCGCGTGCCCAACTGGGACATGACCTCGTCATAAATTTGCGAGGGGCGCTGGTCGATGATGAGCAGGGTGACGTAGTACTTGCGCATTTCGCGGGCAATGGTGCTGAAGATGGTCTGCGAAGCCATCTCGCGGTTGAGCAACTTATGCGCTTCTTCCACGACGACCACCAGCGGGCGCGGCTCCTTGCCTTTCCCCGCGTGGAAGTTTTCAGTTTTCGTTTCCCAATGGTCGCGAATTTTGCGGGTAATCAGATTGGTGACCAGCAAATAGTCCAGCTCGTTGTTGTTTTTGCCAAAAGAGAGGACGACGTGCCTGCCGTTCTCAAGGTTTTCGATGATATCGTCCAGGCCTTTGGTGCTGGCGGCGGCCGTCAGGTAGGCTTTGTCCTGCAGGCGCCCCAATTTTTGGTGCAAAGCTAAGGCGGATTTGGGATGCACGTTGCTGCCGTTTGCCCAGAATTCGACGCTGTTTGGCGCCGGGACGCTTTTGCCGTTTTCATCCTGCTCCGTGCTGCCAGTCTCCATGTTCAGGAATTCGCTGAACCAACTGCTGCCAAACTCCCGCTCAAGCGCGGCAAGCACAACCGGCGCGGTTTCGTTCAGGTTCAGCGCCTGGGTAAGCAGCAGAACATCCTCGCTGGTGATATCCGACTGCGCGATTTCGAGGGTGAAATCAGCGTTGAGCTTTCCAAAGGAGGTTCGCGCGCCCAAACCCACCAGCCGTATCTTGGCATCGAATTTTCCCTTCAGACCTGGCACCGCTTGTCCGGTGTCTGAAGAACTGCTGTCCGGTCCGTACTCATTGTGCATGTCAAAAATCAGTGTCGCGGCATGGTCCGCGTGGATTAAGCCCGCCAATATCATGCGCGCCAAAAAGGACTTGCCCGAGCCGGTGGTGCCGAAAATCCCGGAACTGCGTTTGACAAACTTATCCAGGTTCAGACAGACCGGGTGCCCTTGCTCGCGGGTGTAGCCGATGCAGAAGATTTCCTGGTTGTTTTCCTTCCCGAATATCTGGGCGATGTCCGCGGCATCTGCCAGCAGCACCGGCGAATGGTGGCTTGGCACGGTCTTGACCGTCATGGGAAGGGCTTCATCCGGGTGCTGGTTTTTCCACAGGCTGTATTCCTCCGTTTCCAGGTCCGGTCCGCGCTCCAACATCAGCGCCGGCATCACGGCCAGGTTGGTATAAAGGGTCTGACCGTGCAGCAGTTCAGCCAGTTGGCGCGGCAGGCGCTCTTCGCTTTGCTCGTCGGCAAAGCGCGGATTGGTGGAACCTAATTGCAAATCTGTCACCAACCCATAAAAACGCCATCCGCCGCTGTCGATAACCACAAAAGAGCCTTCCTGCACCTCCTGCGGGGGCACCGTCAGGCGTACCTGCAGGTTGGCCTCCAGACCGCCGCCAACCACATAACCTATCTCGTTTGCTGCTGTGTGCATCATCGCGTCCATTTTCACCTCACTCCAACGCTGCCAGCGCGTTCAACACGTTCATCAAGCCCACGTAATCATCCCGCAGCAGCACAATCAGCTCCTTGCATGCGCCAGTGTACCAGTCCAAATCTCCTCTGGAGGCATGCGCCTGCCTGGCGCGGGCCAGATGCGCCGTCAGAATCTCTTCCACTGGTTGGTCTTCCAGGCGCAAAATATGGCGGAAGTAACCATACCTGCCAGTGCTGGTGAAACGCGCCAGTTCTTCATCATCGCACAAATAGAGCGCGTCCAGGCTCAGGGGTGGGCGCGGCGGCAGCCGATGATAAATTTGCCCGCCTTGCTGGAACCCAACGCACAGCACATTGATTTCCACCGGAAGATTGCGATTGTGGCGGTTATCTTCGGTGTATTCCGTAGGAATGCTGATGCCGGAAACAAGCTGGCGGACCAGGCTGTCATCATTAATCACAATGTTGCTAATCAGACCGTAAATTTCCAGCCCATCCTCCAGCCGAACCTTGCATAAGGCCCCAAGCGCTGGCGCGATTAATTCCCTGGTGCGGCAGCCTGCCACAAACGCGCGGTTATCCGCCCGCAGTAGTTTTCCTATTAGTATCTTATTTTCATCGTTCATTTATCCCTCATGCTCTCGTCAGACCTTTATTCCAGTCTTTATTGGAGCGTCTCCCGACGCGCGCGCCAGCTTTCTCCAACTCCCTCACCAACATCGCTTCCACCTGTTCATGTTCGGGCATTGTGATGACCGCCAACTCATGGGCGCGGTGCAGCGCGTAGGGGTAAGGATGCGTATCCAACACCATGGCTTCGTGGTAAATCACGCTGTGAAGCATATCCACCAGGCGCGGATTGCCGCTTACCCAGGCCGGGAATTCCACCCGCGCCAAATTTCGCTGTTCGGCGCCGCTCGCGTTCAGATAAAAGAAATGCACTTTCAGGCTGCCTTTGCTGTCGCCCTTGGTGACGGCTTCAAATACCGCCGAACGCTCGCCAGCCCCAAGCAAGCCTTCCAATAATTCCGCATCGCTGATGCCGCGAATTTCGCGTTTGGTGTCGTCATAGGCAGCCAATTCCGCGTCCGGCGTATGCAGCACGCTGAGCATCCGGCTGATCAGCTCCGAGCCCGGTTTGTCGATGTAGCCAGCGCTGAGCACTCCCCGCGCTTCGATCTGTTGATGGATCGTGCGAACAGTGTTCTGCAATTCCTGCCTTTCCTTGCGGGTGGTGACGTTTTCATACACATCCAGCGGGCCGTCCGTGAGCGTGATAATCGGGTCACCTTGCGGCACTGCCGCCTCAAGCAGAACCTGGCGTTCTTCCAGATCCCGGTAAAGGGAAACGTCCTCATCGCCGACCAGATGACCCTCAGCCGTCAGCAAACGTTCGTGCTCCAGAAGCCTGCTGAAAACGCTGATTTCCGGCGCGAGACCCGAACCTCGTTGAATCTTGATTACCCCAATATTCAACACGCAGAACTGCACGGGCCTGTGCCGGTTTGGCACAATTTGCGAGCCGTCCGCGGCGATAAGCGTGTAAGCACTCGGCAGCGCGGGCAGCGCTTTATGCGTCAATAGCTGCTCCTCCACCGGTTTGGCGCAGTACAGATTGCGCAGCAAAGTCTCCGCCCTGGAGATTTTTTCCCGCATGGCATCCAGTTCCAGCTCAGGCTCAGACAGCATCCGCCAGAGCTGTTCTTTTTGAGCCAACAGCAGAGCCTGATTGTCTTTCTCCTTGCTGGCGTAGTCAGCCAGGCTGATTTCAATTTGCGGATAATTTACTGGCATGGCTCTCTTTCTGAGAGGTTTTGAAAAGAACCCCGTGCCTAATTATATCCAATGCGCGCTGCTTTTCCGCGGGCTTCCGGTGAATTTTCAGATTTCCGGGAACAAAGCTTGCGTCCAGTGCGTCATAATCTCAGCAAATAGCAAGGAGTTAACCATGAAAACCAAAAGTTTTGTTTTAGCCATCGCCGTCCTACTCGTCGGAGCCCTGACGCTTTCAGGCTGCGCGTTATTCCAAGGCCAACAGCAAGCCCCGGCACCTGCTGCTAACGTGCGCACGCTCAGCGTTAATGGCACCGGAAAAGTAATTCTGGTCCCGGATATCGCCTACATCAATATTGGCGTGCACAGCGAAGCGCCGGACGTGAGCTCATCCCTGAGCAACAACAACGCCCTGGCCACTGCTATTTCCAACGCTCTCCAGGCGGAAGGCGTGGATGTGAAGGATATTCAGACCGCGAATTTCAATGTGTACCCGATGCAGCAGTACGATAACATGGGTCAGATAACTGGCACAGTCTATGTGGTAGATAATACCGTTTACGTCACCGTGCGGGACCTGAGCAAGCTCGGCAAGCTGCTGGATGTCGCGATTACTTCAGGCGCGAACAACATCTACGGCATCAACTTTGACATCGCCGACCGCGAAACGGCGCTCGCCAGCG
>JAAZPN010000160.1 GCA_012797215.1 Chloroflexota bacterium
AGGCCGATCTGCAGGAAAGCGAATTGGCCCTCACAGCTGCCCAGCGCGTTGTTGGGCGTTATGCCGCGCTCCCACAGAAAACTTTTCGCCTCAGGCTGGGCGCTTTTTTGCAGCGCCGGGGGTTTTCCTTTGCGGTAGCATCTACCACGGTGCGCCGCTTGTGGAATGAATCGCAGAACTCCAGAGACGGGCAGGACATCATATAAAAAATGGAGTATTGGAAAACATGGAACTATATAATTTTTTCGCACAGGGACCCATCCTGAGGGAGCCGCAGGGCTTTTTATTTCTTGGGCTTGCGCTCGCGCTTGGTTTAGCGCTCGGTTTTGCGCTTTTTTCCACGATTCGCAAGAATAAAGAAGAAAAGCTCCGCACGTCCGCCAAGGATATTATCACAGCGGCGGAAGAACGCGCCAAACAGACTGAGTTGGACGCCAAGGACGCGGCGCTGAAGATTATCCGCGACGCTGAGGTGGATTTGCAGCACCGCCGCAGTGAGCTCAACAAAGAAGATGACCGCCTGGTCAAACGCCGCGAAGAATTGGACCACCGCTTTGACCAGATGCAGCAGCGCGAGGCTGCCCTGAACAAGCGCCAAAGCGCCCTGGACCGGCGCGCCAACGAAATCGAGACGCTTGCCGGACAGCGCGTTGAAGAGCTGCAGCGGGTCGCCGAGTTGTCTGTCGATGAAGCTAAAGCTCTCCTGCTCGAAGAAGTTACCCAAACTTCGCGCGGGGATATGATGCGCATCATCCGCCAGTACGAAAATGAAGCCCGGGAGATGGGGCAGGAAAAAGCGCGTGAATTGATTGCCGATGCCATCCAACGCGTTGCTTCGGACCGCGTGGCAGAGGTGACCACCTCGCTGGTGACGCTCCCCAATGAGGAGATGAAAGGCCGCATCGTCGGCCGCAACGGGCGCAATATTCGCTCCTTTGAACAAGCGGCCGGCGTGGATGTGATTGTGGACGATACCCCTGAGGCGGTTACTATATCCTGCTTCGATTCAGTGCGCCGCGAAATCGCGAAGCGAACCCTCAGCCGCCTGGTTGTGGACGGACGCATTCACCCCGCCTACATTGAAAAAATCCTGAACGAGGAACGGCAGAAGATGGACGAAGACATCCTCAAAGCGGGCAACGAAGCCGCCTACGAAGCCGGCGTGCATGGGCTGCATCCCGAAATTATCAAGAAACTTGGCCGCCTGAAATACCGGACTTCTTACGGTCAGAATCAGCTGGCGCACGCCGTGGAAACCTCAAAGATTGCCAGCGTGCTCGCCTCTGAATTAGGCGCGAATGTGGAAGTGTGTAAAGCCGGCGCGCTGCTGCACGACCTGGGCAAAGCGATGGACCATAACACCGAAGGCACGCACGCCATCATCGGCGCGGAATTTGCCAAGCGGCACGGTGTCAGCGCGGCAGTGGTCAACGTGATTGCCTCTCACCACCATGAAGTAGACCAGAGCTCTGTGGAAGCAGTCATCGTGGAAGCTTCAGACGCAATTTCTGGAGCCCGACCCGGTGCCCGCCGCGAAGACCTGGAGCAGTATATCAAACGACTCAAGTCGCTCGAAGCGGTGGCTAACGCGCACCAGGGCGTGGAGTCCAGCTTCGCAATCCAGGCCGGCCGCGAGGTGCGCATTATCGTCCGACCGGATGAGATTGACGATTTGGCCGCGCACGAAATGGCGAAGTCGATTGCCACCGAGATCGAAGAAACCATGCAGTACCCCGGCCAGATCCAGGTGACGGTTATCCGCGAGACACGCGCGGTGACCTACGCCAAGTAATTTCCTATGAATTACCCAGAGCCCCCGCAGTTGCGGGGGCTCTTTGTTTGTTGAAGCAAGCATCGGCATCTTCGTGGAATGGACCAAACATTCTCGTTCTGAGCCGATGTTTAGATGCCAATTCAAGGCATAGAAAGATCTTTTACTTCCTAATTTTGACCGAAAGGGTACCGGGATAACTGCTCGGCCTCGCGCGGACAAGCCCAGCAATCGCGAGAACATCTATGACGCTCAAGATGGCATGCGTCATGCTTTTGCTCTCCCTGAATTCGCGGCTAAATTAAAAAGGGGTTATGCGCTTTTTCGTATCCAACGCTGCTTGCCGGCCCATGACCAGGCAGCAGTTTGGTCTCATCAGGCAGAGTGAATAGTTGCGTCCGGATAGCCTGAATCAAGGTCGGGTAATCCCCGCCGGCAAGGTCAGTCCTGCCTATGCTCTCGCGAAAAATCGCATCACCAACGATGGCTGCTCCCAATTCCGCGCAGTAAAAAACCACAGACCCGGGGCTGTGGCCAGGGGTTTCCCGCACCTCAGCAATTGATGCGCCGCTTTCCGGGACTAATGCCAGCTGTTGCCCATCAAAAAAATCGATGTCAACAGGCGGCAATGGGCTAACCTGGAATCCAAAGTTTGCTTTTAGCCCATGGGTGAGCGCCCATGCTCGCGCGTCTGGATGCATTCCCACCAAAGGCGCTGGCTCAAACAATCCCCTCAAGACTGCCGCGCCCTCAATATGATCAAAGTGCCCATGTGTCAGCCAGATTTGGCGCAAATTCCATCCCCGCCTTCGGATTTCAACCGCTTGCCGCTCCGGTTCAAACGAAGGATCAATCAAAACCGCGTCCTTGCTGTGATCATCCCCCAGAATGTACACATTATTTTGCAGAGGTCCCAAGGTCAAGCGCACGATTGAAAGGCTCAAATTTCTTTCCTTATTTTGTCATTCGGGTCATCAGGCCGCGGGCGGCGCGCCGTCCTGCCCCGCGCGACCAGACCGTGAAGGCGAGGCAAAGGGCCAGCACTCCCATGCTGACCACAAAGACGCTCTCTGGGTTCCGGTCGTACAGAAACCCTGCCAGGATGGGAGTGAGGATTAAGGCCAGGTTGTTAATCGTCTCCACAAAGCCAAATGCCAGCCCAACCTGATTTTTCCCCACCAAAGGCTGTACGAAAGCCACGCTTAAGGTTCTGGAGAGTCGGTAACCTCCCATTAAGAAGTAGGCCAGCCCAAAAAGACCCATCCCACTGCCTTTCCACAGCAGTACGCTGACAGCCAAAAGCGCAGCTTCCCCCAATAGAAATGCTGTCAGGGCGGGCAGGTGCCCCAACGAGAGCGCAAAGACCGCGTTCCCCAGGTTCTGAAGCGAGCCAAGTTGCCCAATGGACGCCAGGCTCAGCCCGCGTTCATTCTGCAGAAAATTTGCTGCCAGGGGGATGGGCAAATACATTGAGAACATAATCAACAGGATCAAACCCAAGGACATCAAGAAACGCGGGTTGCGCAGCAAGCCGGGCGAAGATTCTGCCTCACCTTTTGGTTCGACGGGTTGTTTGCGGATGAACAGGATGACGCAAGTGGAGACAAGAAACAAGCCCGCCGCCAGCCAATAAACATTGCGCAGTCCAAAGCGTTCCCCAATCGCGCCGCCTGCCAACGGACCGATGATCGCCCCGATGCTAAAAGCAGCGGACGTGAAGGTCACCGCCCGTCCGACTGACCAATCTCCGCGCGCGTGCGAAATGTAACTGTTCATCGGCGCAAGCACTGCCGAGGTTAGGCCGTAGAGCAGCAAGCCTGCCACGAATCCCATGAGGTTCCTGGCGGATGCCATCACCAACGCGGATATTACGCCCATTGTCCAGGTGAACCACATCAAAGGCCGCCTGCCAATCCGGTCGGCCAGGTATCCGGCAGGGATTTGGGAAAGCGTCATTCCCACGGCATTAATGCCCAGCACGCTGCCAATTAATATCGGGTTAGCCCCGAGCTGTTGAATATAGAGCGGTTGAAAAATATAAAACAACCCCTCTCCCATCCCCCAGATTAGCAGGGAAAAAGCCACCAGGTAAAGATCTCGGCGTTCTTTCACATCAATCCTGCAAGTGGTTGTAGGGCAGCACTTCGCGTGGGAGATCTGTCAGGCTGAGCGCGCCATCAGGCGTAATAACCATGTCATCCTCAATTCGCACGCCGCCGCGTCCCGGCAGATAGATCCCGGGCTCCACGGTAAATACCATGCCCGGTTCCAGCAGAGCGTTGTTATCTTCCCGGATATAAGGCGCTTCGTGCGCTTCCATACCCAGCCCGTGGCCCGTGCGGTGGGTGAAATACTCCCCGAACCCTGCATCTGTAATTACACCGCGGGCAGCCTTATCTACTGTGCTGGCAGGCACGCCCGCGCGCGCGGCCGCGCGCCCGGCAGCGTTAGCGTGTCGCACAACGGCGCCGATATGCATCAATTCCGAATCCACGCTGCCTACCGTAAATGTGCGCGTGATATCTGAAAAGTAACCATCCACGCTGGCACCCCAGTCAAATAAGAGCAGGTCGCCTTCCTGCAGCCTCTGCTCGCCAGGGGCGGCATGTGGGTTGGCGCTGTTTTCTCCGGCGCTCACGATTGGTTGGAAAGGTAGTTCGATGTCAGAGCCAGCCCGGTACAGCGCGATGACCAATTCAGCCGCAATCTGTTTTTCAGTTTGCCCGGACGCTACTGTTTTCAGGGTCTCAAGCAGCGCCTTCTGCGCAATTTGGGCAGCCTGGCGCATTTTTTCGAGCTCGTCCTGTTCTTTTAACAGCCGCAGGGTTTCAAACACCGCGCTTCCATCTTCAAAACTGCTCTCCGGCGCGGCAGACTGCAAAAAGCTTAGTTCCAGGTAGCGCATGCGCTGAGCTTCTACAGCGATGCGGGATTTCTGAATCCCAAGCTCGCGCATCGCGGTCGAAAACGCGTCTTTCCAGGTAGCGGGGTTGTCAGGATAAAAGTACGGCTTCAGGTCCATTTTTGCCGCGCCAAGTTTTAGCGCCTCCAGCTGCGGCAGCACCATCCCCGCCAATCCGGCGCGCGTAATGAGCAAAACTGTTGGCCGTTCCATCAGGTGCATATGCATACCGGTCAAATAGAGAAAGCTTGGACCAGGATTAATGGCGACGGCATCCAGGTCTTGCAGCCGCATGTGTTCGAGAAGTCTGGAGAGTCTTTGTGTCATTTTCCGCTCCGGCAGAATATTGGTGATGATTATAATGCAGCGCGCCAGGAACAGACCCCCAGCGCGCGCCTGGCAGCGCCTTGCGCGCGTTTGCACAAAGTTTTGGTTTGACGCGCTCTTGGCGCTAGATATAATCCAAGCATGGAATCTACGCGCGAAATGCGCCTTTTTACTGATAAAAAAACCACTTGCTTGTGTCTGAGGCGGGGAAGCTAAGCGCCTCAGCTCTCGCGTTTTTCAGCCAGTTGAGAGCAGGGCGCACTCCCCCGCGCAAACTGCTCATGGCGCCGCTTGGCGCCGCGCAACCTGGCTGTTTTTGTTTAAGATGAATACTATCGGAGAACTATTATGACCATCTATCAAAATATTACGCAGCTGACTGGCCGTACGCCGCTTGTGCGTCTGAACCGTCTCGTCGCGGCGGGCGGCGCGGAAGTGCTCGCAAAACTGGAATTCTTCAACCCCACACACAGCGTTAAGGATCGCATCGCGGTAGCCATGGTAGACGCCGCGGAAAAACAAGGCTTACTCGCCCCTGAATCTATCATCCTGGAAGCTACCTCCGGCAACACCGGCATCGGGTTGGCCTTCACCGCCTCCGCGCGCGGGTATAAGAGCGCCATTGTGATGCCGGAAACGGTCAGCCTGGAGCGCAAGCTGCTGCTGCGCGCTTTGGGCGCGGAGCTTATTCTTACCCCCGGGCCGGAGGGCATGGCTGGCGCAATGGAAACCGCTCAGACTCTGCGCGCAAAGGACAACCGCTATTGGCTGGCTGACCAATTCAACAACCCAGCCAATGTGGATGTGCACCGCCGCACCACCGCGGAGGAAATCTGGCGGGATACAGACGGCAAGCTAGACATTTTAGTAGCAGGCGTTGGCACCGGCGGCACCATCACCGGCGCGGGCAGCAAACTGCGCGAATACAACCCCGCTCTGCGCATCATCGCGGTTGAACCAGCAGCTTCGCCGGTGCTATCCGGCGGCAAAAAGGGTCCTCATCCCCTGCAGGGCATTGGCGCGGGTTTTGTCCCATCCATTTTGGACACACGCCTTCTGGATGAAATAATTGCAGTGGAAGCGGAAGACGCCTTTGCTACGGCCCGGAAAATGGCAACGCTTGAAGGAATCCCGGTCGGGATTTCCTCCGGTGCGGCGGTCTGGGCGGCGCTGCTGGCTGCCTCCAGACCGGAAAACGCTGGCAAGCGCATCGCGGTAATTATTCCCAGCTTTGCCGAGCGCTACCTGAGCACTAATCTTTTCGCGAACATCCGGGAGGAACTTAATGTCGGACGCTGAACCCTTAATCTTGTCGCCTTTGGGTGCTCCGTCCGCGCGAAGCGAGGGTACTATGGGCTTATTCAAGCAGATGACGGAAGACATAAACACCGCTCTGGAACGCGACCCCGCAGCGCGCTCGCGCTGGGTTGTGCTCACAACTTACGCTGGCGTGCATGCCGTCTGGGCGCACCGCGTTTCCCATTGGTTGTGGAAGCGCAATTTTTACTGGCTGGCCAGGGTGAACGCGCAAATATCGCGCTTTTTCACCGGCATCGAAATTCACCCTGCTGCTCAGATTGGCCGACGCTTCTTTATCGACCACGGCATGGGCGTCGTCATCGGTGAGACGGCTGAAATTGGCGCGGATGTTACGCTTTACCATGGGGTCACCTTGGGTGGGGTGAGCCTCGAAAAGGTCAAACGGCATCCAACCATTGAAGACAGTGTTGTAATAGGGGCGGGCGCAAAAGTATTGGGTAACATCACTGTCGGCGCTCACAGCCGCATTGGAGCGAACGCGGTCGTGGTCAAGCCGGTACCACCGCATTCCGTGGTGGTAGGCGTTCCCGGCCAGATAATCCGGCGGGCGCAAGAAGCCGCCGCGCCTTTAATTGACCTTAAACACACGGATCTTCCAGATGCGATTGCGGACTGTATTCAGGACGTAAATGAAAGGTTGGCCGCCTTAGAACAAAAGATGGACGTGCACTCCCACCCCAAAGCCCCGCACTACCAAAAAAGCGAAGGGGTTTGGGAAATCTCAGAGACGGAAGATTACGCTATCTAACAAAAAACGACCGGCTGAAAGCCGGTCGTTGATTTTTTACTGCGCGCCGTCCCGTGAGCGGAATAATTCCCTCAAGGCGGCAGCAAGGACTATCAGAACCAGGATCCCGCCGGTAATCACGATGCTTTCCACCTGCGCCATAGGAGGCGCTGCCGCGACCGCTGTCGCGGTCAGCTGGGCCGGGTCAGGCGTGGCTTCCAGCTCACCAGCAAGCGTGAGAGCTGTCGTCGGGGTGGCAGGTATGTTGAATCCTGGCAGCGCGAGCACTGTCAGTACCAAGCCAGCAACCACAACGATAAGGATCAGGATCAGGATGACCTGATTCAGGTGTCCGGGGGGGAGTTTAAATGGGTTTGTTGGGGTCATTTGAAGCCTTCCACAGCTTGTTTTGCCGCTTCTTCAGGGGTGTCATTATCGCGCAAAACCGCGAGCACAGCACCGCGCAGCGCTGGGGAAACGCTCGCCATTACCTCATTGACTGGTAAAAACTTGGCGCCCAGGGATTGCTGCATTAATGGCATCCTGAGCGTCTGCTTTTGCCAATTCTCAAGCGCTGAAGGCCTGGCGGGAACCCGCCCGAAGGCTTCACTCCAGGCGCCGAGAAAGCCGTTTTCCACCAGATATTCCGCCAAACGCAGCGACAGCGCCTGGCTCTCCGAATCCTGGGAACTTAACGCCCAGAGCCAACCGCTGCTGAGCGTAAAACCAGTTTCCAACAGAACAGGAAGCTCTTCCGGCGTTGCCTCGGTTTTAGCGTATTGAGCCAGAAAGAGGCTCAGCGGAGCGGCTGTGCGGCTTGCGCTGCCGTTCAAAAAACTTTCCCAGGATTGTTGAAAATTCTGCCACTGCGCCGATTCTTTCAGGATGCTGCCGTTTTGCTGCCCCTCCTCAAGCAGGATGAGAGCCTTCAGAAGGATTTCCGCATCCAAAGCAGGACGCAGCTGGTTGCCTGAGAAAGCCCCGCCCAATTCCATGTAAAGAGTCAATGGCAGCAGAGCTTGCGCATCGTCCGCGGGGAAAGAGAAAACGCTGCCGGGTTCGGCAATACTTTGCCAACCCGCCTGCAAAGCAGTGTCCGCACCTGCTTTCGTAATTAAAGACAAGGGATCGCCAATAAAAGGGATGCCGTATACCACGCCCTGAATCAGGCTCATCTCGTGAGCGTAGGGGAACCAATCCTCTTCATCCACAATACTCGTCAGGGGATCCAGCGGCATCACCAGCGACTTTAAGGCCGCTGTTTCCAAATCCCGACGTGCTAATAGAATTAAATCGGGCATTGCCTGCGGCGCGGCGGAACTGGTGGCTGTGAGCGCATCCAGCAGCCCACCTGCACCGGAAAGATTCTTAATCCGGATGGTGATGGTGACATCTTCCGTTTCCGCGAAGGTGGCAAGTCGGGAAGCCAGGAGCGAAGCCGCCTGGTTATCGGCGCCAGGGTCCATTTCGGCAGGCAGCCAGAGAACCAACTCCTTTGGCGCCTCTGATTGAAACGGTTCCGTTTGGGTTTCCAAGAGAAGCGGCTGCGTTTCAGTCTGCTGCGGCAGCGCCGTCTCGGTTGTGGAAGGCGCATTTTGCTGCCAAGGTAAACCTGTTTGCGGCAGCCAAGACGCGCATCCCGTCAGCGCAAGCATTGTGTTGAGCGCGACAAGCAATATAAGCGCGGTGGGCTTCTTTGCTTTATTGGCTTGTGGTTTCATCTTGCCTTAGGTTATACCACCAAGTGCCGCGAGGTACCTTCCAGCCTTTATCCCAGCTTGATTTCCGCGCTGAGCAGGCGCGTGAGAAGTTCAATCGCATATTTGACATCAGAGTACGAAACCATCTCAGATGGAGAGTGAATGTAGCGGCAGGGGATCGAGAGGCAGCCTGCCGGTACGCCAGCATGCGCCAGCTGTATCGCGCGCCCATCTGTGCCGCCCGCTTCCAACACTTCCAGCTGGTAGGGCAGCCCTGCGCTTTTGGCAGTCGCGACCATCCAAGCTACCACCCGCGGGTCCGCGATGAAAGAAGAATCGCGCACCTTAATCGCGGGTCCCTTATCCAACGCCACTTCCATCTTGACTGTGCGCGGGGTGTCCCCGGTCCGGGTGACGTCCACAGCCAACCCGACATCAGGATTGACGCCGTACGCGGCGGTGGTAGCTCCGCGCAGGCCAACTTCTTCCTGCGTGCTGAACACAAAAAACACTTCGTGCGGGGTTTTCTTTACCGCGCGCAGCGCCTGAATGGCGACCGCCGCGGAAACTCGGTCATCCATGGATTTCGCCACCAGGTGGGCGCCCATATCCAGGAAAGGCCGCTCAAATCCGCACACATCGCCCACGCTCACCGGGCAATCTTCACGGCTAAGCGCGCCTGTATCAATAAAGAGTTTATCCAGGGTCGGCACGGTGTTTGGTTCCAGACGCTCGCAGCCGATTACACCGCGCGTGTTATTCATAAAGAGCACGCGGCCGCCAATACAGGTGAGCGGGGAAACGCCTCCGATGGCGATAAAGCGCGCGAAACCGTTCGCGTCCACATGCGTAACCATCAAGCCAATTTCGTCAATATGCGCGGAAACCATCACCCGCAATCCGCCGGGCTGTTTGGTACCCACCCGGGCAATCAGATTGCCCAACGCGTCCGTGCGAATTTCCTCGGCGTAATCTTTAATCTCCTCGATGACCGCTGCCCGGATTAAATTTTCCTGCCCGGAAGGTCCGGGAGTTTCGACCAGTTTTTGGATGAGTGTCAGCAGGGCTTCATCGCGTGTTGTGGTGGATTGGGTTTTGGTCATCTTATGCCTCCAATGGCGTTAGAATTTTTGAATCAAGGCGCGCGAGCGCGGCGCTCAACAAGCGCAAGGTGTTTTCCCAGTCTGCTCTGCGGATGAGACCAGCCGCGGTATGGCAGTAGCGCTGCGGTACGGAAACGGATATGCTGGGCACTCCGGCGCGGGTCTTGTGGATTGCGCCAGCGTCCGTGCCCCCCGGGTTAGGTTGGCGAATTTGATATGGAATGCCCTCATCCTCCGCGGTTTTCATCAGCCACTCTGCCAGGCGCCTGTCCGCGATGGTCGCGCCGTCCATCAGGTAAATGGCGGGGCCGTGGTCCAGGCGGGTATTGTAGCGCGTGTTTTCGCCGTCCTCATCGTATGAAGGTAAATCATTGGCAGGCGTGGAATCCACCGCGATGCCGATTTGCGGATTGAGGTGGTAGGCTGCCACCCGCGCGCCGCGCAAGCCAACTTCTTCCTGGACGGTAAAAGCCGCCAACAAGTCGATATTCTCTGGCGCTTCGCGTAAGAGTTCAATCAGATTTGCAACCCCCAGGCGATTATCCAGCGCTTTGGCGCGGATGCTGGGGCCAATTTCGGTATAGCGCGTCGCAAAGCCAGCCCTATCTCCCACTTTTGCTTTCGCGCCGCCATCCGGTCCTAAGTCTATACGCAGTTGCTCAAGCCTGACCGCTGTTTTGCGTTCCTCAGGCGTCGTTAAATGGATAGCTTTCGCGCCAATCACCCCGGGAATATGCTCCCGACCGACGATGACAGCTTTTCCGACCAGTTGACGCTCATCGATTCCACCAACAATGGAGAAACCAAACAGTCCATCGCCGTCATCCTGGGTCAGCATAAAGCCGACTTCGTCCATGTGAGCGGCGATCATCACCTGCACTTTGCTCGCTGCCGAGCCAACCCTGGTTGCCAAAACGTTCCCCATCGCGTCCACTTCCACCTGCTGGCAGAGGGGTTTCACTTCGCGCAAGACAATCTCGCGAACTTCCTGTTCATCGCCAGAGACAGACAGGGCGTCGCACAGACTGCGAAGCAGTTCAGTTTGTCTTTTGCCAAGCTTCCGCCGGCTGTTTTTCGGTGTTGTTTTATTAGGGCTCATGTTCACTTCCATTCCAGAGTCTGCATAAAATCCTGCGGCAGCGCGCTGATAAACTCCGCCATCAAGCGCCCAGCCCGGCGCACATCCTTGAGGGAAACGGTCTCCACTGGCGTGTGCATGTAGCGCAGCGGAATGCCAATCAGCAGGCAGGGAATGCCAGACTGCACCACCTGAATGGCGTAAGCATCCGTGCCAGTCATGGTTGGCGTTGCCTCCCGCATGAAAGGTATGTCCAGGTCATACGCGGTTTTGGCGATGGCCTCGTAGAGCGAAGGGTGGATATTAGGTCCCCAAGCCAGCGTTACGCCTTCGCCCAATGGAAAGCTGCGATAATCGCCGCCCAGGCTCCTGGCAAAGGTCACGTCGATTGCGATGGCAAAATCCGGCTGGATATCCACCGGAGAGGTGAACGCGCCTGTAACGCCA
>JAAZPN010000161.1 GCA_012797215.1 Chloroflexota bacterium
ATGGTAAATACCACCGGCATCAGCGGCGCGGCGCCTATTTGGGCGCGCGTGATGGAAAACGGCATTGCCCAATTTAAAGGAGGCGCGGCCACTCCCTTCTCCCGCCCAGCGGACGTGGTGGATCGCACTATCTGTTCAGTTTCCGGAACTGAGCCCTCGGAGTTCTGCCCAAGGCAGCGGTCGGAAGTGTTTGCGTCTGACCAACTTCCTCCCAGCAAAGAACATGATCTTTGGTCAAAAGTGCAGATTGATGGCTGGACGGGACTGCGGGCTTCGGCCGCTTGCTCGGATTTTGCCAAAGAAGAGTTGGTAATCAATGTTACGGATAAGGACGCGATCCGCTGGCTAAAGAAGTCTGACCAGGGCAAAAACTGGGCGCGCGAGAATGGTTTCCCGGATCCGTTTGTGGTCTTGCCGGAAAGAGAATGCCGCGCTGACGATCCGCGAGCAATTATTGATATGGTCACGCTCGTGGATGGCCGCACAGTTAGCGAGAACCCCTTCAAAATCGTGGGCGTGATCGACGCGACGGCAAATTTCAAGGATTATAAGATTGACTGGGGCGAGGGGGAGAAACCCGGAGAGTGGAACACCCTGGTGGATTGGGAAAATACCCCTGTGCGTTCTGCGCAAGAAATTTATGAATGGGACCTGCGCGAGGTTAGCGCGGAGATTGTAACCGTGCGCATTCGGCTGCGCAGCACAACAGACACGCAGGTAGAGAAGCGGTACACGTTGCGATTATCCGTTCCTACGCCTACCCCGACCCCTACTGAGGTGCCGACACTTACACCAACGCCCACCCCAACGCCCACCCCAACGCCTCCAGTGGACACGCCAACGCCGCCCCCAACGCCTGGTGAAACGGTGCCGCCTTCGGATGAGATTCCTTAATAGCTTAGAGGGGTACCTCACGGATTAGAACAAACTGAGCTGAGCCCGCTGAAACTCCGGCGGATCTTCCAGGACGCGCTGCGCGAAAGTTTCGCGGGTAAGCAGCGCGTCAGCTTTTAAGTTGCGAATCTGGCGGAATTTAACAAAGTGCCAGGTTTCACCGCAGAGTTGTTGCAGGTTCGGATCCCGCTTAAGTCGGTACGAGACCAGGTTGGAACGGCTGGCGGGGATGATGTAATATTTTTGACCTGGCGTCCGGCTGAATAACTGCAGGAGAGGAGTCACACAGGTAGTCAAGAGTGGGAAAAAACTGTGCGCGACACCGCCCGAGCGGCTAATCCAATGCACTGCATCTTTTGTGCTTTGATGCTCGTACCCGAGCCTGGCAGCCAGTTGGCGTAAGAGGTCAAAAATCTCTGTCAGGTCCTGCTCACGCGTTTCCAGTTCTTCGCGCTGCCGCAACTTCCATCCTGGTGGATTTCCGGGCATCGAGTCGGCGTACGCAGCCATGACTGCGTCCACCAGTTCGGCTTCAGGCGTCAGCAAGCCCGGGCAGCTGTGATTGGAAGTCTTTTGAACAAGTTCAGTGGAAGGGTTTGGATTACCACGCAAAAGCTCAAGCAGCGCGGTTTCGAGGCGTTCAGCGAGCGGAGTGTATTCGAAAGGCGGCTGGCGCAGCCAGTACTGACCGGTATCTGGCGATAGTCCGGGATTAAACCGCGTGAAGGTCTGTGTATCCGCGAGGGAGGCCTCCAACTCTTCCTGTCGTTCATTTAGGGTCTTTCCGGGCTGTGGGTCAAGCAAGCCTTGCTGATGGGCAGACACAACAATTTGGGTGAGCAGTGCCAGATAGTCTGCTGGCTCTCCTCGTTCTGAAAGATGCGCGCGGGCTGCTTCTTTGGCAGCCTGCCGCAGGTTTCTGCCGTGCGCTGCCGCTTGCGTTTTTCCTATGCTCCAAACGCTTTGCAAGCTGTCCTGCCCGCCATCGGAGGCGCAAGTGAGCAGATGGAGCCCGGATTCCTGGCCTGCCAGGATGCCTGCAATCAAAAAAAGAGGGTCCAATTCGCCAATTTGAAGCAGGATAGGGGTTTGTTTTTGAACCAACACGGGCAGCTGCGAAAGCACTTTTGCGAGCGCCTGGGAATGCCAGGTCCAATCGTAACGTTGGCGCAGCAAACTATGGCGCAGTGGATTTACAGCTTCTTTCCCCCATAGCCAGCCGGACCACAATCCGCTCAAGTTCCAAAAAGCCTGATTTCGGCGCGGTAAAGCCGCGTATGCGAGCGTCATCAGGCGCGGGTCTGGCTGAGGATTGAGTTCGCGTAAGCGTCCGCGGAAGAGGCTGATACCGCCCTTCTGCGGCGGTAAATCCGGCCAATAGCGCAGTGTGAGGGGCGACGACGTGGTTTGCCACTGTGACCTGGAACGCAAAAACGCGTGCCAGAGGTTGCTTTCTTGCCAGGCTGGCGGCCGGAGAAGTTGGCGAGGACGGTTGCGTCCCAATGGGTAGGTCCAAAGCTGGTTCATTTGGTCCGCGGTAGACAAGAAAAGCGCTTTCAGGAGGTTTTTTTGGCGTTCTGTAAAATCCGGGTGGTTAATCTTATTCAGGAGTATCTGCAGCAGAATTAGCGCGCGGGGAGAGTAAAAACGCAGCACCTCTTCCATGATTGGTCTTAATGGGTCATCCAAGCCTGCAGAAAGCTCCAGCGCTCTGGCGCGGTGCAGGGAATAGGAAGGCAGCGGTTTCAAGCGTTGGTAACTCTCCGTGCTGCCAGGCAGTTCACCAGTATTGCGGCAGTGCGGGCAGGACCACTGCATGCTGATAGGCTCCGGGCGTTCCTCGCCCCAGATAAACCCGGTGATTTCCGCAAGCTGGCCGCAGTCAGGGCAAGGAAGCTGGTAGAAGGAGTTCAAGTAGTCTTCCAGGCGTGTTCCCTCGCTCATGCGCAAATCTGCCAGGGCTAAAACCGCGTCACCCACTTCTTGAAGGGTAGGCGCGGAAGCCATTATCTCCAGGATGAAGGCCGTGATTGGATTATTGGCAGCAACCAAGACCCGATATCCCGAACGGGCCAGTTCCAAGATGCTGAAGGGATCGCAGCCAAAGGGGTCCAGGATCCAGCTGGAAGGTTCCGCTCGGGAACTCACCCAATTCAGCGTCCTGCCAGGGTAATATGGCGGTAAAAACCGATCTAATGGAAGGTTTGTCTGCGGGCGGTCACTGCCCGCAATGAAGGGGGCTTGCAGCGGATCAAATAGTTGGGCAGTACTCATTTGCCGCCTTTCCTCGCGCTTCTACGCGCTAAGTATGACCGAGCCGTAGGCGGGAAGGCTTATTTTGCCAGCCTCGGGGGCCATTTGATCCGTCCCAGCGCTCGAAAAAAGCAGCCGCCAGGCCGGCGTTCCACCTGCCGCGATTGGCAGACTGATTTGCTGAGGGCGGTTTGAAAAATTCAGTGCTACCAGCGCGGTTTGAGCTGCGCTGGAGCGCGTGTAAACCAACACAGACTCGTTTTCCAACGGCAGCAGGTCCAGACTGCCGCTGTGCAGCGCGGGGGTTTCTTTGCGCAGCTTAATCAGGGCACGGTAGCACTGCAGCAGAGATTCTGGATCCTGCGCTTGGGCTTGCACATTCCTGGTAAGGAAATTTGGGTTTACACGCAGCCAGGGTGTGGCTGAGCTAAAGCCGGCATTTGCGCTTGCGTCCCACTGCATAGGGGAACGGCAGCCGTCGCGTCCTTGCACGCTGAGCCACTTGCGCTTGCCAACCGGGTCTTGAATCTCAGGGCGTTTGTAACGCGTGTCGCGCATGCCGATTTCCTCGCCATAATAAAGGTAAGGGGTCCCGCGGACAGTCAGGTGTAAACAAGCCAGCAGTTTTAGGCGGGCATCATCCTCTCCGGTCACATACCTTGTCGCGCTGCGAGGGGTGTCGTGATTATTAAGGAAGTAATTCGGCCAGTCTTTCTGGGCATGCAGGGCGTCCCAATATGCAATCGCGTTGCCAAACGCTGCCGCGTTCCATGGGCTGCGGGCATAGGCATAATCAAAACCAGCGTGCAGCAAATCCGAAGCGATGTACATGCGCGCCTGCACAGTATCCGCGAGGAATGTTTCCCCAACCACGTATCGGTCAGGATAGTGGTCCACCAGTTTTCGTATCTCTTGCAGCAGTGGGAACATCTCAGGTTGCGAAGTGTCATTTACATGCTCAAAGCGATCGTACGGGCGGAAATGAACGCCTTTGCGGCGGGGATTGTCGCGCAGTTCCCGGTGTTTAAAATAAGCGTTGAAGACATCCAGGCGAAAGCCATCCACTCCACGTTCCAACCAAAAACGAAAGATATTCAGCACTGCCTGGCGCACTTCCGGATTGCGGAAGTTCAGGTCAGGCTGTTCCGCGCAGAAGCTGTGGTAATAGTATTGATTTAGCGCGCTGTTGTACTCCCAGCCAGAGCCGCCAAAGATTGACAGCCAATTGTTGGGGTAATCCCCATCCGGCGCGGGGTCGCGCCAGAGGTACCAGTCGTGGAATGGATTATTCTTCGATTTCAAGGATTCCTGAAACCATGGGTGTTGGTCGGATGTGTGGTTGAGCACCAGGTCCAGAATAATATGGATATCGCGGTGGTGCGCTTCCTGGAGGAGAAGATCAAAATCAGCCAAAGTGCCAAATTTTGGATCGACATTTTGGTAATCCGAGACGTCGTAGCCAAAGTCCACGTCCGGCGAAGGATTGATCGGCGAAAGCCAGATCCCATCGATGCCCAGGTCTTTAAGGTAGTCCAGGCGCTGCGTAATGCCCGGCAAGTCGCCTATTCCGTCTCCATTGCTATCCTGAAATGAGCGGGGGTAAATCTGATAGATAATTCCATCCCGCCACCAGCATTGTTTCAAGTTCATCCTATCCTCCTGGAGAGATACGTAAATTATACATGCATTAACTTGTGAATTCTGGCGTGGGTCGCGGCAAGGCTTGGGCGTCCGTCTTGCATTTAAGGGAAAACATGATACACTATGTTCATTCAACGCGATACTTTTCTGATTTGAAAAGTGGGAGCTTCCCACTTTTCTTTGTATCAGGGAGGTGTTTATTGGTAAGAAGGGATCTTGGAGTAAGAAAAGATGAAAAGCGAGTTTGCCTTAGCCTTAAATGAGGTTCTGGAAGAAAAGCAACTTCCGCGTGAAGTGATCATGAGCGCGCTTGAAAATGCAATGATTGCGGCTTATCGCAAAGCCGTGGGGGCTTCCGCCGCCCAGATCATTAAAGTTGATATGGATTTGGATAAAGGATCCGTTAAGATCTTTGCTGAAAAAGAGGTTTCTGATTCGATTATCGACGCGCGGACAGAGGTTCTACTGGATGAAGCGCGCCAAATCGATCCCAACGCCCAGATTGGCGATCTTGTCATGGTGGAATCCACCCCTGCCGATTTTGGCCGCAATGCCGCGTCGAGCGCAAGACAGGCAATTCAACAAAAAATCCGCGATGCTGAGAAGAACCAACAATTTGAGTTTTTCAGCCGCCAGGTTGGCGAGATTATCAGTGGCGTTCTGCAGGCAGTGAACCGCATGCAGGCCACTATCGGCCTGGACCTGAAAGCCGAAGGCACGATGCTGCGCAAAGACATGATCCCCGGAGAACGTTTTCGCTTGCACGAACGCATTCGCGCCTACGTCTACGAAGTGAAAGATACCCCCAAGGGTCTGCAAATCATGCTCTCGCACACCCACCGCAACTTCCTGCGCCGTCTGCTCGAAAATGAAGTGCCGGAAATCTATCACGGAATCGTGGAAATCCGTTCCATTGCTCGCGAGCCTGGGCAGCGCGCCAAAGTGGCTGTCTCCGCGACCCAGTTAGGCATTGACCCGGTCGGGGCTTGCGTCGGTCAGAAAGGCGAACGTATTCAGGCAATTGTCAACGAACTGCATGGCGAGAAAATTGACGTTATCGAGTGGAAAAGCGACCCCGCGGCGTATATCGAAAAAGCTATCAGCCCTGCCAAGCCAGTCACTGGCGTATATCTGAGCCAGGCAAGTTCAGAAAACAAAACTGCCACAGTTGTTGTGCCAGAAGATCAACTTAGCCTTGCTATTGGCAAAGAAGGTCAGAACGCGCGCATGGCAGCCAAGCTTACCGGCTGGC
>JAAZPN010000162.1 GCA_012797215.1 Chloroflexota bacterium
AGGTTTGCGCATTAGGGCAAAACGGTTCGCAATGACGAACCTTTATTGTCATCCTGAGGCAGCAAAGGATCTGTCTGTGCTATTAATATCGCTGTCTCCAGCCACTATGGTAACAATGTGCAATTAAAAAACCACTGCGGGATTGCTCGCAGCAACCTGCACCCTTCAGGGTATCAGAAGGACCACCACACAGATATTCGCGGCATCAAGCACTGAGCAGACGGGCGTAGGGCTCCGCGAACAGTGCGGGCGTGCCGCCTGTGTGCCAGAAAAGCACCGTTTCATCCTTGCCGAAAAGGCCCTTGCGAATCAGGTCTATCAAGCCCGCAGCAGCCCTACCGGTGTAAACAGGGTCCAAAAGAATGCCGTCCGCGCGGGCAAAGCTCTTGAGCGCCTCAATTTCCATTGGCTGCAGCATGCCGTAACCAGCGCTGCAATACGAATCATTGACCAATATTTCTTCCGGCGCGACTGAAAAATTGCTGCCGCTCAAGGCAGAGGCTTGAGCGACCAAAGCCGCCACGCGCGCTTGCAAGGTTGGCGCGCTCTCATCCACGCTGATCCCAAGAATCTTGCCGGTAAAACCAGTTTCTCTTGCTCCTAAGACCAGTCCGGCTTGCGTTCCCCCGGAGGAACTGGCAAAAACTATCCAATCCGGCTTAAGCGCCTGCTCATTGAGCTCGCGCATGGCCAGCGCGTAACCCTGCGCGCCAAGCGCGTTAGAACCTCCGTACGGAATCAGGTAGGGCGCCTGCCCCTGCGTCTGGGCTCGCTCAAACTCATCCCGCAGCGCGGCGTCCCGCTGCCCTTTGGGGACGAAAACGATTTTCGCGCCGCTTAGCGCGTCCAGCAGCAGATTTCCCTGGCGCGTGCCTGGGTCCTCCCCCGCCAACACCAACAAGCATCCCAGACCAAGCTGGGCGGCAGCGGCTGCCACCTGCCGGCAGTGGTTAGATTGCGGCGCGCCCGTGCTGATGAGCATGCGGGCTTCTTGTGCCAGCGCGTCGGCTGCCAGAAACTCAAGTTTGCGCGTCTTGTTCCCGCCCAGCCCAAGGCCGGTCAGGTCGTCACGCTTGATGAACAGCCGCGGACCTCCCAGAAGTTTGGTAAGCCCTGGCAGAGCTTGAATCGGGGTCGGGAGATGCGCCAACGGGATACGGTCGATCATAGAGCAATCCTTTTTCTGTTTTCGGCCTTCCCGCGGGCACGCATCAGGTTCAGAAGCTTGGGTAACACGCGCGTATAAAGCCGGTACAGAATAGGGCGGCTGGTATAATCCCACGCGCCCAGGTGGCGCAAGGTAACGCCGTTAAAGCCTTCCTTAAAACGGTAGACACCCCACAGCGAGTCGCTTTCGTCAAACACATCCGGCGCGCCCCACATGTCATATTCCCGGCAGCCCAAGGCTTTGGAAGCCCGGATAGCTTCCCACTGCAGCAGGTAATTGGGCATCAACTCGCGCCCTTTTTCAAGGGACATCCCAAACATGTAGCGGGAAACCCCCGCGAAGTGGAACAAAATCAAGGCGGCCAGCAGCTGCCCGTCCACTTCTGCAATCAATGGCCGTGCCATGCCGGCGCGCATAAAATCGCCCCACAGCTTCAGGTAATAGCCCTCATGACGGATTACAAAATCGTCGCGCACGGCTGTCGCGGCGTACATCGCGTAAAGCGATGGCAGGTCACTTTCCTGCCCGGCGCGCACCACCACGCCTTTACGTTCCGCCAGGCGGATGTTGTAGCGCGTCTTTTGTTTCATGGCTGCCAGGATTTCATCCTCGCTGCGCGCAAGGTCAATCATGACTGTGTTTCGGAATTGAATCTGGTCATCGGAAAAAACCCATCCGCGCCGCTCCAGGTCCTGCTGAAAAGCTTGCCCAGTCGGGTTCTCCAGCACGTCCTCTCGGTCGGGTACACCCCTGCCGATTTCGATGTCCGGGTCAATCTTGATGAAGGCAGCCCGCCTTTTCGCGGCCAATGTTTGCAGGTCGTCCAGCACGCGTTCCGCAAGCGCACGGTTTTGCCAGTCCAGGCTGGGGCCTTTAGGGCAGTAAAGCACTTCCAGGCTCAGCCCAGGCAGTCCCAGTCCAACCCGTCGGCTGAGAATCAACGCGGCCGCGGCAATCACGCCATTTTCCTCCCAGACGTAATGCAGCGGCGTCCAGCCGTTCTGGATTTTGTTTTGTCCCCATTCATGGGTCTGCAGCAAGTGCGGCGCGGGGAGCTGCAGGAGGATATTGTTCCAGTCCCGCGCGGAAATCAGCTCAAGAAGCCGCATCCAAGCCTGCCTGTTTTTGCGCGCGGTAGATTTGATACGCTTTATAGATAAGTGGGCGATACACTTTGATGAGCGCTGGCGCGGAGCGGGCCACCCGTCCTCCAAAACCGCGTTTGAAGCGGTACACGCCCCACAGCCCGTCCGAACGGCTGATGAAGTCCCTTTCCAATGTTTCCTCATCCTCATCCGGGATGCCCCACAAATCGTACACAGCCGCCCCGTGGGCTTTGGCCCAGCGCATGGCTTCCCATTGCAGCAGATAGGTGGGCATCAGGTTGCGGCTCTCATCGTCCGAGGCGCCATAAAAATACCAGGCGCGCTCCCGGTGCACGAAGACCATGAGGTAAGCCAGGGCTTGATTATCCAGACTGGCTTCAAGCAGCGCGCATTTTCCGCGCGGTTCAAATATCTGAAAAACACGCTGATAGTAAGAAAAATCGTGCAGCGCAAAGCCATCCCGCTTCGCGGTAGTCTGCATCATGCGGTAAAAGCCGCGCAAATCAGCGCTGAGGCTCACCCGCACGCCTTTCTTTTGCGCCAGACGAACGTTGTAGCGCGTCTTTTGTTTCATTGCAGCCAGCAGCTGCTCCTCGTCCGGGCTAAGGTCAATCAAGATGGTGCGCCGCGGTTGAATGGTGTGCTCCTCCTGCCTGAATCCCGCGAATGAGCTCTCGAGGAGCGCCGCTGGCAAAGGTTCAAACAGGTCCGGTTCTACTTGCAGGAACACAGCATTGCGGGCTCTGCAAAGCGTATCAATCTGCGGCACAATTTCATTCCAGTTCGCGCCGACCGGCCCTTTAGGCAGATAAGCGATGCTCAAGCCTAACGGCAGCGCTTTGAACAGGATTTGAGCGCAAGCGTTCTCGGAACGCACCCGTGCCGAGGTCCAGCCAAAATCCGCCTTAAACTCCGCCCATCCCGCTGTTTGCAGCAAATGCGCCTGTGGAAAGCGTTCCAAAAACTCATCCCAATCAGCGTCTTCCAGGTATGCGTGTCGCATCAGGTTTTAGCGCCCCTTAAACCCAAGGACCGAACCAAATGTGCGCAGGATGATGGTGATATCCATCAGCAAGTTGGCGTGTTCGATGTAATACAGGTCGTATTCCAGTTTTATCGCGGTTTCCGCGATGGTTTCCGCGTATTGCTGGTGAATTTGCGCCCATCCGGTCACGCCGGGTTTCACCAGCATCCGGGCGCGGTAAAAAGGAACTTCCCTCTGAAACACAGCCACCAGTTCGCTGCGTTCAGATCTTGGACCGACCCAGCTCATTTCGCCTTTAAGCACATTAATCACTTGCGGAAGTTCATCCAGGTGCACCTTGCGCAGAAATTTGCCAAGGCGCGTGATGCGGACATCATGCAAAGAAGTCACCAGGGCTTCTTTTTCCATATCCGCGCTGTTCTTCATGGTGCGGAATTTGTAAATATTGTAAGGTTCACCGCCGCGTCCGAGCCGTTCCTGGCTGTACATCACCGGTCGGCCG
>JAAZPN010000163.1 GCA_012797215.1 Chloroflexota bacterium
AGCCCCCCCCCGCCGTAAAAAACGAGGACAAAAACTGATTGCCGCCGGTTGCCTTTCGCAGCGCTATCAGGAGGCTTTGCTCGCGCAGGTTCCGGGTATTGATGGCATGATAGGAACACGAGATCTGGCAGATATTATCCCCCTGTTTACGCATTTGAATCAGAATACTGCGGGGCCGCTCCGTCCCGCTATCCCGGAACATGAAAGCATACATTTCATTTCTGGTTTGCCTGGATACACAATCCAGGGACGCAGCAGTTACCTGAAGATCGCGGATGGCTGCCGGCGTTCCTGCGCTTTTTGCGCGATCCCCGGAATAAAAGGCGGCTTGGTCAGCCGGTCTAAAGAAGACATCCTGAAAGACGCGCTTGCCTTGCAGAAAACGGGAATTCAGGAGATCAATCTCATTGCGCAGGATGTCACTGATTACGGGCAAGACCTGGGAATTAAAGATGGTCTACCCGACTTGATAGAAACGCTGCTGCCTGTCATTCCGGACGTTCCCTGGGTCCGACTGCTTTACACCTTTCCGGGCTATGTCTCTGACCGCTTGATTGACCTGATGGTAAATTCCCCGCAGCTGCTGCCGTACCTGGATATGCCGCTTCAGCACGCCGACCCCGTCGTGCTTCATGCGATGCGCCGACCGTCGGACGTGGACTGGGTGCGCCAAACCATTGCTAAGATGCGCGCCAGGATTCCGGGTTTGGTCATCAGAACGACGTTTATCGTCGGATTCCCCACTGAAACTGAGGCTAGCTTCCAAACCCTGTTGCAATTCCTGCGGGAGATGCAATTTGACCACGTTGGAGTATTCACCTATTCCCCGGAAGAAGACACCCCGGCTGCATCTCTCGGTGACCCAATCCCCCAGAGCGTCAAAGAAGCCCGGCGCGAGGAACTGATGAAGCTTCAGGCGGGCATCTCGCTGCGGAAAAACCAAGACTTGAAAAACCATGTGCTGCCCATGTTGGTGGAGGGAGTTGACAAAGATAATAATATTCTCATCGGGAGAACCTATCGCGATGCGCCGGAAATCGATGGACTCATGATAGCGGAAGGCAAGGGGAAAATTGGGGACATGCTTTCTGTCCGCGTGAAGGCAGCCATGCTGCACGACCTGTTTGGAGAAATAATCCCTCCTTCTGATTCGGCGAATTAAGTGCCCGACCTGAAAAAAAGAAAAGCCCGGAGCAAAAATCGTCCGGGCTTTTTAGGTTTTATGACACCTATGGAGTGGGTTCTTCCGTCGGAGGCGGAGAAGGGGTTACCTCAGTAGGCGGTATGATTGTTTCCTCAGGCGGCAAAGTCTCAGTTGGAGGGATATCCGTAGGCTGAGAGGCTCTGCAGTTCTGCTGGTAGAGATCGGCTGTTGCCTGGACGTTTGGATCCTGAGCGACTGCCAAGGATCTCAGATAGTATTGATAGGCTGTACAGTAATCACCGGTGCCCGCAATCTGATCGCCGTATCGGTAAAGGGCGACGCGATAACGTTCAATGGCTGTCATCCCCGAAGCATCCATCATGTAAGGGTAAGCCTCTTTGATCTGCTGGAAAATCTCAATCGCGCGCTGCCAATTCACATCCCAAAAGCTTGCGCCGCTAAGATAAAGGCTGGCCCAGGAACGAACGCCTTGGGCTTCTCCATCCAATGGACCAATTTGCTCCGCGGAAGAAAGATCAAATAAACCCTGCTCCAGTTCACCTGCCTGAATTTTCTGAATCCCAAGGTTGCGCAGCGCGATGTAATAGTAACCCGCTACATCCACTGTGCGGTAGGTATAGTTGATTTGTTGGATGGCAATCACATTGTCAATGACCGCCTGCCACTGTTTCGCGGAGACAGCAGCGACAATAGCATTAAAGGCTTCCTCAGCGCTGCGAGTGTCCGGTGTACCACTGGGCAAGGGTGTAAGCGAAAGAATAGCAACCATAGTGGCTGTGGGGGTGGGCTGTTCAATTTTCATGAGGATATCGCGCAGGAGGTCTGGAGCCCCCGGAAATTGGGGGTAAATCCTGATCACGTATTCAATTCGAGATTTCGCGTTTTGGTAATTACCAGCTGCCATATCCTGAAACGCTAATTGGTACTGTTCCGCGGCAAGCTCCACGACGGTCGTTTCACTCCGGGCGAGACGTCGGGCGATTCCTTGTCGATATCCCAAAAAGACTCCCAAAGCAAGCATCAGGATAAGAAATAAAACGCCTAACCAAATCCAAGGAATGCGACGTTTGTTAGGCAGCGCCAATCCT
>JAAZPN010000164.1 GCA_012797215.1 Chloroflexota bacterium
ATGGGCGCGAGAGGGCTCGAACCTCCGAACCTCACGGATGTGAACCGTGCGCTCTAACCAACTGAGCTACGCGCCCGAAGTGCACAGATTATAGCAAACCCCCGCTTTTTTGTCCAACCACAAAACTTGCTCCCAGCGATTAAGGTCAGGCGCTCCCACCTTTCGGGTAAAATTATCCCACGCACAAAACCCAGCATCGAAAGGACGCGCATGGCAATCTGGTGGATACGCCGGGACCTTAGACTGACTGACAATCTCGCTTTCCAATCCGCCCTTCAGGCTGGCGGCGCATTTGTGCCGGTTTTCGTCCTTGACCCAAGCTTGCTGGCAAAGCCCGCCGAGCGCCGGCAGGCGTTTTTGTTCGCCGGCTTGCGCGCGTTGGCGGAAGACCTGCGCGCGCTCGGTTCAGGCCTCCTCATTCGCAGCGGGGACCCGGTCGAAGAAATCCCACGCCTGGTCGAAGAACTTGGCGGAGTGCCCGTTTTTGCTGAGGAAGACGCCTCCCCTTACGCCCGCGAGCGCGACCGTGGCGTGGGCAGCCGCGCCAACCTGAGCCTTCTGCCTGGGGTGGGCGGCCAGCCCCTCGGGTCTGTTCTCAAAGCAGACGGAAGCCCCTATACTGTCTTCACTCCCTTCAGCCGCGCCTGGAAAGCCCTGCCAGCGCCCTCAACGCGCGCCCAAAAGCCCCGCGCGCTTCCAGCTCTTCCCGCGCTGCCCACCGCCGCGCTGCCGGATATGCCAACCCCTGCAAATTTCCCCGCGGGCGAAAAAGAAGCCCTGCGCCGCCTGGACGCATTTCTGGACGGACCAATCTATGCCTATAAAACCGACCGGGACCGCATGGACCTTGATGGAACCTCCACGCTCTCCCCATATTTGCGTTTTGGCATGCTTTCTGCCCGCCAGGCTGCCCAGGCAGCACGCACAGCATGGGCGGGCGCGCAAACAGAAAGCGCTCGCGCCGGCGCGGAGACCTGGCTGAATGAGCTGATTTGGCGCGAATTCTACCTTTCCATCCTCTACCATTATCCCCGGGTGCTAACTGAGGCTTTCGCGCCGGCTGGGAATCAAATCCGCTGGCGCCAAGCCCCGCAGGACCTGGCAGCCTGGCAAGCAGGGCGCACCGGTTACCCGGTGGTGGACGCCGGCATGCGCCAGCTGGCAAGCATGGGCTGGATGCACAACCGCGCGCGGATGATTACCGCCTCGTTCCTGGTCAAGCACCTGCTGGTTAGCTGGCAGGAAGGCGAAGCCTGGTTCATGCGCCAGTTGGTGGACGGCGACCCGGCCTCCAACAACGGCGGCTGGCAGTGGACGGCAGGCACATGCACGGATGCCGCGCCTTACTTCCGCGTGTTTAATCCCATCCTGCAAGGGCGCAAGTTTGACCCCGCCGGGGCTTATGTGCGCCATTGGGTGCCAGAGCTGCGCGGCGTGCCAGACCAGTTTATCCACACGCCGTGGGAAATGCCCGCTAAACAGGAAGCTGCAGCCGGCTGCCGCGTGGGGGTGGACTATCCGCTGCCAATCGTGGAGCACAACCTGGCGCGCGACCGGGTGCTCGCGGTCTATCAGCAGGCTTTTCGGCGCTAAAGGCCTGGCGCAATAAAGTGTTAGCAGGCGCTTTGCATTAGATTTTCCCCTTTCATACGGAAGTATGATAAAATCCCTGCTATTCATAATATGAATAGCGAGGAACCTGCATGTCCCCCAGAGCCGCTTTACCGCTCCACCTTGAATACACCCTGTTGGGCTTAATTCGCCATAAGCCTCAATACGGCTACGATATTCTGCAAAACTGGGATAAAAACCTGGGGATTATCTGGAAGGTGAAGCCAGGCAGGTTGTATGCCGCGCTAAACAAGCTCGAGCAGACTGGTTTGCTTTCCGCCCGGTTGGAAAGCGCGGAAAACGCGCCTGACCGCAAAATGTTCGCGCTGACAGCGCAAGGAGAAGCTGTTTTTTCACGCTGGCTGCAGTCGCCTGTCTCCTCCGCGCGTGAATTCCGGCAGGAATGGTTCGCGAAGCTCTTTTTCTTCTCCGAACTGAGCCCGGAAAATCGCAGCGCGCTCTACTCAGAGCAGATAAACGCCGCGCAGAGGTGGCTGAAGGCGCAGGACGAACTCAACCTGACCGGTTCAGCTTTCGAAGGACGGGTTCGGCGCTTCAGGCAAATGCAAATCCAAAGCATTCTGGATTTCTTAGTTGAAACACAAAATACTTCGATTGATTGGACCCAACAATGAAAAAAATTGCAGCTATATTTCTTTTCTGCAGCCTGCTGTTATCGGCGTGCTCTCAGGCTGCGCAAACACAGGCACCTCAGGCAGCCGGGCCAATTGTGGTTGTCGACGCGTTAGGTCGCCAGGTGAAATTGGACAAACTGCCCCAGCGCATCGCGGTGACAGGCAAAGCTTCGCTGATGATTCTGGACGCGCTCTACATGTTCCCGGAAGCAAAGGAGCGCGTGGTGGCGTTTGAGGACGCTGTGCAAGGCGACCTGAATTTCATTAAGCTCCTGGACCCGCAGTATCCTGACAAGGCATTCCTGAAGCGCGATGCCGGCGTGGAACAGTTCCTTACTGCCGAGCCCGACCTGGTGCTGCTGAAGAGTTCTCAGGCTGAGAAATTCGGAGCCCCAATCGAGGCCCTTAACATTCCGGTGGTATATCTGGATTTTGAGACCCCCGAGCAATACTCGCGCGACCTGGCTGTGCTTGGGCAGGTTTTTGGCAATGCCGCGCGCGCGCAGGAGCTCATCAAGCTTTACGAAAGCGCCGTGGACGAAATAAATCAGAAAGTACCCGCGGCTGCCGTAAAACCAAGCGTGCTCGTGCTTCAGTACTCCGATGAAGACGGCGCGGTAGCGTTTAAAGTGCCGCCGGTGAGCTGGATGCAGACATTGATGGTGACATTGGCTGGCGGCAGCCCCGCCTGGCTGGATGCCAATCCCGGAGGGGGGTGGGCGCAGGTGACCATAGAGCAAGTGGCAGCTTGGGATCCCGGCCTAATTCTCATTATTGCTTATGCGGAGGACCCGAGCCTGGTCACAGACCAGCTGAAGCAGGACCCGCAGTGGCAGCTCCTGCGAGCCGTGAAAGAAGGCCATTTATTCGGTTTCCCCAAGGATGTATACAGCTGGGACCAGCCGGATACCCGCTGGCTGCTGGGCCTGAAGTGGTTGGCTGCCCGCTTGCACCCCACTGAGTTTGGCCAGGTGGATGTCTTGCGGACCGCGCGCGAATTCTATCAATCTGCTTACGGAATTAGCGCGGATGTGTACGACGCGAACATTCTGCCAATCACCCAGGGAGACCTTGATTGAATGACGATGCTTCCCTTCTGAAAGCCCAACCAGAAAACACCCAAAAAAATTGGGTGTGGGTTTTTCTGGCACTTGCCCTGCTCTTGCTGCTGGTTTTGTCAGTCTTTCTGGGGCGCTATCCCCAGGTGGGTTTTCTGCGCATAAGCCAGCTGCGGGAAAACCAGCTTGCTCAATTGCTGGTCATCAATGTGCGCTTGCCGCGCCTGCTGACAGCCCTGCTGCTGGGTATGGTGCTGGCGGCTTCCGGCACGGTCTTTCAGATGATTTTTGCCAACCCCTTGGTCGAACCCGGATTTCTGGGCGTTTCGCAGGGGGCGGCTTTTGGGGCGGCTTTGGCGATTGTTTTCTTTTCTGCTTCCGCCGCGGCTGTGCAGGGGATGGCGGCAATTTTTGCATTCACGGGGCTGGGTTTTTCGTACCTGCTAGCGCGTCGCATGCGCGTGGGGAGCTGGCTGCTGCGCCTGGTACTGGCGGGCATCGCGGTTTCGGCGCTATTTTCTGCCGGGCTGGGGATTGTCAAATACTTGGCTGACCCGCTGCGCCAACTGCCCGAAATCACCTTTTGGATGCTGGGCGGACTCGCGAGCCTTACCTGGGATAAGTTTTGGGCGGTGCTGCCCGCCTGCCTGGCGGGTTTGGCGCTCATTTTTGCCTTCCGCTGGCGTTTGAACCTGCTGGCTTTGGATGAAACCACCGCCTTTTCCCTCGGCGCGGCACCGCGGC
The DNA here is from genome assembly GCA_012797215.1 of Chloroflexota bacterium. The sequence continues at coordinate 4,049 of JAAZPN010000164.1, forward strand.
GCGAACGCTTGGTGATGATGGTTGCGGCGGTTCTGGCCACCTCGGCAATTATTTCTGTAGCCGGCATGGTTGGCTGGATTGGTCTGATCATCCCGCACATTGCCCGGCGCCTGGTCGGCTCGGATACGCGTCGAAACCTGCCCGCAGCAATCCTGCTGGGTGGGGCTTTTGGAGTAATCTGTGATAACCTGGCGCGCATGCTGATGGCCGGAGAAATCCCGCTTGGTATTCTCACCTCGCTGTTGGGGGCTGGGATATTCATAATTTTGATGGCGCGCGGACTGGGCAAGGGGGTGCGCGCATGAGCGCCAGCCTCTTAAGCTTTGAACATGTCGCCTTTGCGTATCCGCACGGCAGGCCGATTTTCAGTGACCTGAACTATCAACTGCGCCGCGGCACACTCACGGTCGTGCTTGGGCCGAATGGAATCGGAAAGACAACCTTGCTTTACATGGCCTTGGGTTGGCTCCAGCCTTCAGCCGGCCGCGTCTTGCTGGAAAACCGGCTGCTGCAGGATTATTCCCGCGCGGAGCTGGGCCGGCGAGTCTCCTTGGTGCCGCAGATAGAACGCCAGCCGTATTCCTACACAGTTCTGGAATATGTCCTGTTTGGGCGCGCGCCGCACCTGGCGCTATTTGGCGCGCCGGGGGCAGCGGACGAACTGGCAGCGCGGCAAGCGCTGGTCAGGGCGGGCATCCCGGAGCTGGCTGGCGCGTATGTGGACCAGCTCAGCGGCGGGGAAGGGCAGTTGGTGCTCATTGCGCGCGCCCTGGCGCAGGAACCGCGCGTGCTGCTGCTGGATGAGCCCAGCGCGCACCTGGACCTGGGCAACAAGTACCGCCTGATGCAGACGCTTTCCGACCTGCGGCAGGATGGCACGACCATCCTGATGACCACGCATGATCCTGACATTGCCCTGGCAGTCAGCGATGAAACCGTCCTGGTGGATGGCAGTGGCGCGGTAACCGTAGGAGAGCCAGCAAAGTTGCTGACTGCGGAAAAACTATCGCGCCTTTATAAGCTTCCTGCAGGCGCGTTGGAAATCCGTCCTTCACATCCCGGGCTTACACTGCGCCGTTTTTAAACCTAGTAATCTTGTCTATCAACGAAAAAAGCAGATGCCTGGGTAACATCTGCTTTTTTGTTTCGATAAATGTTGTTCAGGATTTTATCACTTGTTTAAACGATGCAGCGTTGATTCCGCGCGCCAGCTCGGCGCTGAAATCCTTTTGCGCTTCGACCGCGTTTTTGACAGCGGCCGCCAGAGAGGCATCGCCAAGCAAGATGGAACCGCGCAGGATGCCGCCGCGGAAAAGGAAGCTGGCGTAGTTGCCGTTATTTTCTTCGACAAGCACCACATCTCCCTCCGCCGGGGTAATCTCGCCGATGCTGAACAAATCAATCCCCAGCACCTTCAGGCGCGCGGAAGGGGGATCGCTGGCGAACTTGGCGGGTTTGCCCGCGGCGGAAAATCCCGCGATTGCTCCCTGGCTTTTGGCTGGCACCCACAAGCCGTACATGCGGCCCTGGTGTTCGGTATCATCCCCGGCGGCGTAAATGTTTGGGTCGGAGGTGCGCATTGTGTCGTCTACCAGGATACCGCGATTGATGGACAGCCCGGCTTTACGGGCGAGTTCCAGATTCGCGCTGACGCCCGCGCTGATGATTACCAGGTCTGCCGGCAGCGAACTGCCGTCTTCCAGTTCTACGGCTTCAACGTGTTCATATCCCACCAGCGCTCTGGTTTTCGCGCCGGTGTAGACAGTGATTCCCATGGCTTCAATTTTTTGCTGCAGCAGCCGGCTGGCAGCCTGGTCGAGTTGGCGCGGCAGCAGCCAGGGCAAACTTTCTACGACGCTCACTTGCGCGCCGCGCTTGGAAATTGCACCCGCGACCTCAAGCCCAAGCAGCCCACCGCCAATGCACACCACGTTCACCGGTCTGGAACAAACCGACAGGACGGCATTGGCATCCCGCAGGGTACGCAGGGTTTGCACGCCAGCCAGATTTGCGCCCGGGAACGGGGGAACAAAGGGGGACGCACCAGTGGTCATCACCAGCACGTCATAATCAAAACTGAGCCCATCGGCTGTAGAAACCCGCCGTTCCCGCGGGTCTATGTCTACCACCTTGCTGTTCAGATGCAGTTCGATGTGATTTTCGAGGTACCACGCGCGCGAATGCAAATCAAGCTTGCTGTCATCCAATTCCCCTGCCAGGTAGCGGGTGAGGTTCATGCGGAAATAGGGCAGCTCTGTTTCATCGGAAAGCAGCACGACATTTGCGGTGGAATCTGCCTGGTGAATTGAATCTGCCGCGCTGACTCCAGCGATACCCGCGCCAATTATTAGATAGCGCGTGCCAGGCGGGTAAACTTCCTCGAAGTGGTCGCGGTCCGTGCCGCACTGCGGGCAGCTGTTTGGTGGGGTTTCACCTTCAGCGGAAAATCCGCATACATTACACACCCATTTTCTTCCGGGCAGTTGTTCCATTGGTCACCTCTTTGTGAACAAACGCTTGCTTTTGGACATTTGGTGAGTTGAGTGTAGCACAAAGCAATTTCCATTTCAGCCGATTATACAAGCTTTACATCTGACTCAAACAGGCTGGGATTGGCCTTGAGTATAATTAGCCGCAGAGAAATTCGGAGAAAAACACATGAGATCAGCATTGAGCGCGTTGTGGTTGTTGGCTGGCTGCCTGGCTGTCATCATATTGTTGGGAATGTTTGTAGCGCGCTTGCGTGCGACGCACGGAATTAAGAGCGCGCCGGGCTATTTGGGCGGCATTATCTGGGTAATTGCGATGATCGGGTACGCCGTGCTGGCGAAGAACGAAATGTCTGACCCAATTATATTCATCCTCATCAGCGCAGTCATTCCGCTGGTATATCTGATCAACATCGCGGTTATCTTGCTTTCCAAACGTTATATATGGAAAGACCCCACGGATAAACGCGCAGCGGGGCGCTTCGCGTGGATTATTCTTGCGGTAATTGTCTTCTGGATACTCGGGTTAATACTGGTGTGACGCTTATCCTAAATAAACACCAACTCGGGGCTTGGGGCTATAATTGGGGGGCTTAAGTAATTCTCGGCAGGAGCAATTGGATGACAAATGAAACAATAACCCGACCAAAGCCGCTGTTAACAGATTGGATTCTGCGGCTCCTTAAAGGCATTCTGGTTGGGATTGGGTTTATTACCCCTGGGCTTTCAGGCGGCGTGTTGGCAGTAGTGTTTGGTATTTATGAACCCTTAATGCGCTGGCTTGGAAACCTGCGCGAAAAGTTCCTGAAGAACCTGGTTTACTTTTTACCGGTAGGTATCGGCGGAATTCTGGGCGTGCTGGCCTTCTCTAAGGTTGTGGAATGGGCTTTCGGGCATTATCCGGCGCAGTTTACCTGGCTATTCATCGGTTTCATTGCCGGCACCTTCCCCTCGCTCATCAAAGCATCTGGAAAACAAGGGCGCAAAGCCTGGCACTGGGGCTTGCTGGCTATCGTGGCGCTTGGAACCTTGTTCCTGATGCGTTGGCTGGCAAACATCCGCAGCGTGCAGATGGCGCAAAACTTTGGCAGCTGGCTGCTGAGCGGCGCGATGATTGGATTGGGCGTGGTTGTGCCTGGGATGAGCCCCTCAAACTTCCTGATTTATCTGGGTTTGTATGAACCCATGGCCAGCGGCATCAGCCGCTTGGATTTCGGAGTCATTATTCCGCTGGCGCTGGGCGGTCTGGCTTGCGTGCTGCTATTCGCCAAGTTGGTTTCCTGGCTCTTCAAAAAGTTCTACGCCTTGATGTATCACATTATCCTGGGCATCGTGGTCGGTTCCACGCTGGCGATTATTCCCGCAGGCGTGCGTGGTTTGGGCATGATCGCCGTATGCGCGCTGCTCTTCATGGCAGGCGGTGTGGTTTCTTTCCTGCTGGCTAAACTGGACGAGAAATATTCCCGGGACGCCGAGGAATAAGGCATTTCTGTTCTAATAATTCAGGGTATTGACCGCGATATCGCGGAAATTCAACGATAATTGGGGTTGTAATTGTTTTTTGCTGCCCTAATAACTGCCTTTATCCATTAAAATAGAGGTGTAAGAGCAGCGAGGTAGAAGTATGCAGAGAGATTTGGATAAAGCGGACTGGGCCGTTGGGTTGATGCAAGCGCGCCAATCCGTGCGTAATTTTAAAGAGGAGCCGGTTCCTGAGGAAATCCTTTATGAAGTGCTGGCAGCTGGCATTAACAGCGCGACCGGCGGTAATCTGCAGCCTTATTCCATTATTGTTGAAAAAAACCGACTGAAAAACCAACAGCTGGCTCAGCTGTGCGGCGGGCAAAGCTTTATCGCGCAAGCGCCAGTTAACCTGATTTTCCTGTTGGATTGGCACAAGCTGGCGGTCTACAGCCGCAAGAACAACGCGCCGTTCACCTGCAATAAGAGTTACCGCCACTTTATGATTGCTATGGATGATGTGGTTTGCGCTGCGCAGAGCGTGGAAACCGCCGCCTGGCTTTACGGCATTGGCGGCTGCTACGTCGGCACCATTCTGGAGTGCATTCCAGCCATTGCGGAGCTCTACAAGCTGCCCATGCTTGCCGCGCCGGTGCTCTTGTTAAGCCTGGGTTACCCCAAGACCCTGGCTGTTCCGCGCAAGAAGCTGGACCAGGATATGGTGGTTTTTCGCGGCGCTTATCCCACGTTGAGTGCTGAGAAAATCAGCGAAGCGTACGACCGCAAGTACTCTGGGATGCGCTTCTCGCTGCCTGCAGACCCGCACAAGCGCCAGGCGCTGCTGGA
>JAAZPN010000165.1 GCA_012797215.1 Chloroflexota bacterium
GCCCACCAGGGAATTCAGGGTGTCGTGGAACTGCAGGAGCGCATGGCGCGCGAAGTCGGCAAGCAAAAGAAAGAAGTTGAGCTGAAAGTTCTGGCTCCCGAATTGATTGCCCAGGCCCGCGCCAGCGTCGAACCCCGCTTGAAAGCTATCCTGGACCAGCCCTACAGCAAAGAAAACATGTACGGCGGCACCGCCGACCTGCGCAAGACTTACCTGGAAGAAGCAGCCGCAGGAGCGGAGCTCAGCCCGGAACAAAGCGCCGCTTTTGGCGCCGCTTTTGACGCAGCCGAAAAAGAAATTGTGCGCGATAGAATTCTTTACGAAGGCAAGAGACCAGACAACCGCGGAATCGCTGAAATTCGCGAAATCACCTGCGAAGTGGACATCAGCCCGCGCGCGCACGGCTCCGGCCTCTTTACCCGCGGAGAAACCCAGGTGCTCACTCTGGCTACCTTGGGAACTCCCAAGGAAGCCCAGGAACTGGATAACCTGCTGGAAACCGAATCCAAACGCTATATGCACCATTATAACTTCCCGCCCTACAGCACTGGTGAAGTCAAACGCCTTGGCGGGCAGTCCCGTCGCGAAATTGGACACGGCGCTCTGGCGGAACGCGCTCTCGTGCCGGTCATTCCGGACGAGAAAAGCTTCCCCTACACGCTACGCCTGGTCTCGGAAGTGCTCGCGTCGAACGGCTCTTCCTCCATGGCATCTGTTTGCGGTTCTACCCTGGCGCTGATGGATACTGGCGTGCCGATTAAAGCGCCTGTTTCCGGCGTTGCCATGGGTTTGATTAAATCCGATGAGCATTATGTCATCCTGACTGATATCCTCGGCGCGGAAGACCACCTGGGCGACATGGACTTCAAAGTCGCGGGTACCCGCGATGGCATCACCGCCCTGCAAATGGACATCAAAATCGCCGGCATCACGCCAGAAATTATGGCGGAAGCCCTGGAACGCGCTCGTACGGCACGCTTCAGCATTTTGGAAACCATGCTGCAGACAATCGCTGTCCCCAACCCAAGCCTGAAGCCGCATGCTCCGCGCATCGAGACCGTTAAGGTCCCTGTCGATAAAATCGGCGCGATTATTGGACCCGGCGGCAAGAATATCCGCGCGCTGCAGGAAGAGACCCACACCAAGATTGATATTGACGACGACGGCACGGTTTATATTGCCTCGACCGACGGCGTAGGTTTTGAGGTGGCGAAGGAACGCATCCTGAGCATGGTGGAAGTGCCGGAAATCGGCAGAATATACACCGGCAAGTGCGTGCGCGTCACCGATTTTGGCGCTTTCATCGAAATTCTGCCCGGCGTGGATGGCATGGTGCACATTTCCCAGCTCGCCAGCGAGCGCGTGAACAAGGTTGAAGACATCGTCCAGGTAGGTGATGAACTCTCCGTAATGGTGACCGATATCAGCCCGGATGGCAAGATTCGCCTCAGCCGCCAGGCGCTTTTGGAAGGTTGGAGCGCTGAAGAGGCTCGCGAACACGACAATGCCAACCGCAAAAAGAGCACCGGTGGTTCTGGTTCCGGCGGCAGCCGGGGTGGAAACCGGGGCGGAGACCGCGGCGACCGCGGTGGCGACCGTGGTGGATTCAACCGCAGACGCTAGAAGTTAATGACGATTAAGAACAGGCTGCCATTTGGCAGCCTGTTCTTTTTTATTCCAATTTAGGTAAAAATCACGAGACTCTACTGAGCAAAGCCAGCGGTGTAAACCGTCTACAGCATTTTATAGCGCGCTAAAGCGGTGTAAAGAATCATATTCACCAATTCGGCGTGGTCAATCCCCGCTGCCGCACCCTCAATTACCAAATCCGAAATAACCGGCGCGAGACCGGGCAGCGGATTTATTTCCAGAATGTAGGGCTTGAGATTGTCGTTGATGTCCAGCCGGAAGTCCACGCGGGCCACATCGAGGGCGCCAGTCACGCGGAAAACAGCGGCGGCGAGCCAATTTAGCTCATCAACCAATTCGTCCTCAATGGGCGCCGGGCAAAGATAGGTGAGATCGGCTGCCAGGGCGGTTTTCAGACGGTTGTCGTAAACCCCGTCGGATAGCAGATAAGGCTTCAGGTCCACTTCCATAGGCGGCATAAAGTGCAGGCCAGCCTGGATGCGCTGGGCATTCTCGTTGACCGGGATGCGCCGCGCGACAGGACCAATCAGATTGCCGACCATGCCAACGGTCACCTCGCGCCCTTCGATGAACTTTTCCACCAACGCGGATTGTTGATAAGTCCTCAGGATAAATTCCAGCTGTTTGCGCAATTCTGCTTCGTTGTGGACAATGGAGTCGTAACTGATGCCCATGCCCGTGCCTTCCCGGCTGGGTTTAACGAACAGTGGAAAGGTCATGCCCTCATCCAGGGGTTCATCCACCCGCTCAAAGGATTGAAACTCGGGGGTGGGCAAGCCGTGCCAGGCGAGAATGCGCTTGGTCATAGATTTATCCAAAGTGAGCGCCAGGCACAACACCTTAGAGCCGGTATAAGGAATTTGCAGTTTTTCGAGAATCGCGGGGATTTGCGCTTCGCGCGAGTCGCCGTAATGCCCTTCGCTGATGTTGAAGCAGATATCCGGTTTGTAATCCCGTACGGTATCGATGATGGTCTCATCCGCTTCGAGGAACTGGGCTTCATTGCCCTTACTGCGAATCGCGTCGCAGATTGCTTCCACGGTGGATTCCGAATCGAGGTCATCCCACTTATCAAAAGAAGCCCCCTCAAGCTGAGGGGCATTTTTCTTGAGGTTGGCCAGAACAGCAACGCGGTAATGTTTCATTGAGAACAAAGTACTCCTGATAAATTGATAATTTCAATGCAATTATAACATTGCGGGTTTTTTTACAATACACAAAAAAACGCGGTCCGCCCAAGAATACCCAGCAGACCGCGTTTTTGTGTTTTGCCTATGCGTTGAGCGTAATCATTTTGGCATCTTCTTCTTCGGCGCGCGCGATACCGCGTTCCACGTTCACGCCGCGCAGCATCAGGATGCCCGCGATGAAGAAAATAACCAAAGAGACGATGCCCCAGCGGGGGTTGCCAGTAAGTTGGCTGACCAGCGCCATGATGGCGGGACCAACCACCGTGTTGAATTTTTCTGATACGCTAAAGAAGCCGTAGAATTCCGCGCTTTTGCTCTTGGGCATCAGTTTGCCGACCAGCGAGCGGCTGAGTGCCTGGCTGCCGCCCTGCACCATCGCTACGCCAAATCCAAGCACATAAAAATGCCATTCCTGGCTCATGAAGTAGCCGATGACCGCAATGACGGAATAGACCAGCAGGCTGACGGTAATCGCCTTTTTATTGCCCCATTTTTTGGCCAGTTTGCCAAACAAAATCGCAAACGGCGCGGCTACAAACTGCACCAACAAGAACGTGCCGAGGATTGTGATGGTGCTGAATCCCAGGTCTGTCGCGAACACGGCTGCCATGGTGATGATTGTGCCAATTCCGTTGGCGTATACCAAAAAGGTCAGCAGGAACCAGAATAAATCCTTGAATTTGCGAATATCTTTAAAGGCTCTCAGGAAACGCGCGAAGCTTACTTTCCAGACGTTCGCGCCAACTTCGCTGGCTTCAGCCATGCGGACAGGTTCCTGTACGCGGCGGAAGAGAGGGATGGAGAAGATACCCCACCACAAGGCCACGCTTGCCAGAGACAAGCGCATCCAAAGCATCGTGGCTGCGCGCTCTCCGAGGTTTGGCGTCAACCTGGGACCAAAGAATATCATGACGACGTTGATAAGCAGCAGGATGCCGCCGCCAATGTACCCGAGGGCATACCCGCGTGAGGAAACCTGGTCGATTTCATCTTCCCTGGCGACATGCGGCAGCAGCGAGTCGTAAAACACGAGCGAGCCAGCAAACCCAATCGTGCCCAGGATGTAGAGGATGCAGCAAAGCAGCCATTCCTCCGGCGTGTCGATGAAGAAGAGCAGCGCTGTGCTGAGGATGCCCAAACCCGCGAAGAAAGCCAGGAATTTTTTCTTGGAGCCGCGGAAATCCGCAATGGCGCCTAAAACAGGGCTAAGCAGCGCGGCCATCAGGCTGCCAATAGCCACTGTGTAGCCCCACAACGCCAGCGAACCCTCCGTGGCAATGTAGGCGCCAAAGTAGTTAGGCAGGATAGCCCCCATGACAGAGGTCGCGAAGGCGGAATTGGCCCAGTCGTACATCGTCCAGGCTCTGATCTGAAGTTTGTGTAAGTGTTCGTTATCCATGCTTGCTCCTCAAAATAGAATGATTAATTGTACCGATAATCGTGAAATTAAAGCATGCGATATCCAAAATCCTGGGCGGCGCTCTTAAAATCGCATAAACCTTGCGCGGCAAATACATGTTCGATAAGGTTAATGAGTTGGCGTTCATCTTTGCTTGTCAGCATTGCTTTCATCTGGATGCTGGACAGCCCATAAGGTTCAAGATACGCCTTCAGGAATTTTCGGAAGGGCAGCAGCGCTCCGGCCGGGTGAAAGGTTTTCATTTCTTCAAGCTGATAACGCATGAGTCCATAAAGTTCGGCGGGGTTCACGTTTTCGCGGTCCTGCCAGCTGAAGATAAAAGGGTTCGCTTTTGCCGCGCGCCCGACCATGACCGCGTCGCAGCCTGTTTGCGCCAACAGCTGGCGCGCCTGGTCTGTATTGGTCACATCTCCATTGCCGATTACCGGCACAGGCAGACAGGCTTTCAGCTCGCCAATCGGCTGCCAGCGGGCTTTGCCCGTGTAAGCCATTTTGGCGGTGCGGGCATGCAGGGCAATCATGCTGGCGCCGTTTGAAACAGCTATCTCGGCAATCTCGCGGTAGTTAAGCGCGTCTTCATCCCAACCCAGGCGCAGTTTGGCAGTAAGTGGCACCGGCACTGCTTTGCGAATTTCCTGGAACGCGCGCGCAACTTTTTCAGGCGCGCGCATCATACCCGCGCCGGCCCCGCGAGAGGTGACGCTGGCGGTGCAGCAGCCCAGGTTGATATCAAAAAAATCCGGCTGGTACTCATCGTAAATCGCCGCGGCGCATTCGGCCATGCGGACGGGGTCATTATCCAGCAGCTGCGCGCCAAAGGGACGCTCGCCAGCGCGAAAGCTGAGGCGGCTCTTTTGGTAGTGCTTCTGATTGGCGAAGTCGAGCGTGTTGACAAATTCAGAGATGGAAAGCGCGGAACCAAGCCTTCGGGTTATCCAACGAAAGGGTGGGTCGGAGATACCGTCCATCGGCGCGAGGATAAGCTGACCAAATACTGGAATACTGCCGATGCGGAAAGTTGGTTCGGACGCAGGAGTTTCAGCCATGCGCGGGAAAACTCCGGAGTGAAATCTCATTCCGCATAGCCACAGGAAGCAAAAAAGAGAGGGAGCGTACAGCTATTGATTTCAAAAGATAATTTCCCGGGTCAAATGATGGGGATAATTATCTCATACTTCAGACTGGACGTCAGGCGCATTCAGGCGAGCCAGCGCCCACAGGAACGTTTCGCGCAGGTCGGCAGGCAGGTCCTCCTCGAGGGCGGCCTGCAGAGCCTGGACAGCTCCGTCCGAGCGTTGGTTGGCCATGGCAATTGCCAGGTTGCGGCGGTAACCAGCAAAGCCGATACGCAGCACAGGCGTACGCTGGTATTTCGCCTTCCACGCGGCTTCGCTTAGCGAAAAGTCTTCCAGCAGACCTGGCTGGGCAGCAATGAGAGGCGCCGTGTTTGCTGCTGCAGTCAGGCTTTGATTCAGCGGACATATGATCTGACAAGTATCACAGCCAAAAACACGCTCCCCCATCATGGGACGCAGTTCTGGCGGTATCCGTCCCCTATTTTCAATAGTGTGGTAACTCAAGCAGCGGCGGGCATCCACGGACCGATTTGGCAGCAGCGCATGGGTAGGGCAGGCATCCACGCACAGGCGGCAGTTCTGGCAGGGGTCGCCCGGCAGCGCGGCGTCTGGCGCCAGTTCCTGGTCGGTGAGCAGCTCCCCGAGAAAGAGGTAAGAGCCGCTGCCAGGCGCGTTGAGCAGAGAGTTGCGGCCAATCCAACCCAAGCCGGCTTGTCTCGCGAAGTCTTTCTCCAGAATGGGCGCGCTGTCCACGCAGGCGCGAAAGCTCAGCGCGCGTCCAGCCAATTCCGACAGGCGCGCCCCTAATTGCTTCAGTTTGGCAGACATTACGGTGTGGTAGTCCGGCAGCAGCGCGTAGGCCGCGATGGTACCCCGACCACTCGACGCGCAGCGTGCCGCCTGGGTTGGGGCCGGGTATGGCAGACCGACGCAGAGGATTGAGCGGCAGCCGGGGAGTAAACTGACCGGGTCCTCGCGGGCGCTCAGGCTAGCTGGCCGGGCAAGGTAATCCAGCCCCGCCTGCCTGCCCTCTGCTATCCAGTCGCGGTAGTCATCGTAAGTATCTGGCCGCGCGGGATGGGTAATTCCACAAACAACAAAGCCGAGCTTGAGAGCTTCGGCTTTGATTTCAGTTTCAAGGGGCATAGAGCGCTCTGGAAAAGGGCATCCTAAGGCGTCACGATTTGGTATTCAAAATAGAAGGTCGAGAACGAGGTGCCCTGCGCGTTCACAATCGCCCAATCGCCGCGCACTTTTCCGGCGGCGGCAGGCGCGGTGAACTTCATCGTAATGGTGACAGTTTTTGTGGGAGGCACTTCATAAGGCATGGTAATGGTATCGCTGGCTCCCAACTTATCGCCGCTGACAAATTTAATCGCGTAGGCGGTCGTCCAGGTGGTGGTACCGGTGTTCATCAGGGTCAGGACCACGTCAAAGGGCAGACCTGCAGTGATATGGGAATTGTCGGCTGGGTTGCTGGAGACCCACACGCCGCCGTCGCGTCCGCCCGGGGCTAAGGTTGCTGTCGCGCCGGCAGCCGGGGTGTTGGTTGGCGGAAAGGTGGCTGTGGGGGGCAAAGCAGTGTTGGTCGGGGTTGGTTGGGGCGTGGGTGTATCGGTCGGTCGGGCGATTGCAGTGCGCGTAAAATCCACTTCTACGGTCTGGGCGATGCTGGTCATAATCTGATCGGGGCTGAGGGTAGGTGCGGACGGGGCGCAAGCCGAAAGCAGCAGCGCGGTAATCATCACGGCGGCAAAAACTACGCTCGAAAATGTTTTCTTATTCATAAAAAACTCCATCCTGCGCGAAAATTGCTTGATTTATACGCATGATTTTCTATTGTAGAGCTTCAGCCGGATTTGTCAAGTTCGACCGGAAATGACCAGAATTTGCCAGGCTTCGAGATTTTTCGGGTTGGCGCCTTGCATTGAGAATCTATTGAAACGCAACTGGCTTCTTTGCCCTGATGTTGACCGCGCGGCCTGTCCGCATTCGCTTCAGGGAATACAGCCAGGCATAGTCTCGGGGTAGACGCTGAAATTGTAAGAATCTTCCTGCGTGCTCAGATAGGATACATCCTCAAGAATTTCGTAATTCGCGCCAAAGACTTCGTTGAAGACAACGCGAAAGAAGTTTACCAGGGTGATATTGGGTGAAATGGTCGATTCTGCTTTATCCGGAAGGTAAAACGCGCTGAGCACGGCCAGACGGTTAGCGCTATCCGCGCCGTGATCCCCCAGCAGAAGAATTACCGGTGGTGTATCGGAATCTGCCAGGATCTTGCGGAGGACAGGCAGGATAGCGCTGTCTCCATATTGGACACCCCAGGAATAGTATTGAATGTACTCCTCCCAGGAAATGGGCGTTACCCACGGCAGCGGCGGCGGGTTTGGAATAAGCGTCCCATCGGGTTGGAAGACATAAGGCGCGTGTGGAATATTCAGATGCGCGAACACGAGCTTTGGCCCGCGTTCCGAGGCAATCTCTTGCAGTTTGTTCAGGATAAACCACTGCTGGCGGACATGATCCGCGAAAGGATAATTTGTCGGGATATTGTTGATACTGCCGCTGGTTCCGGAGTAGTCAAAAAACACGCGCGCCAAGGTGCCGCTATAGAGCATTTGATCGAAGTTGCTCAAGGCAATGCCGTTATCTTGCGTGGGCAAATCCACCGTTTGAAAATAATGATCCGCGTCCGTCCAGGCAATGGGTTGATAAGAAACCATCGCGTATGTCGCGTAACCAAGCGATTCAAAGATACTGCGCACGCTGCTGTGCCGCACTAATTCATAGAGCGCAGCCCGGTCGTTATTTGGCGGTTGGAATTCCGGGCTCATTTCCTGGAGATATCGCATGTTAAAGAATGAAGAAAGCGAGAGGGGGGTGTAGGCATAATTGCTCATGCTGCAGGCAGGGACGTAAAAACCCATTCCGGTAAGCGCGTCGATGAAGTCTTGATTATCCAGGTTGAATGTTTCTTGCAGCACGTCCGTCCGCAAGTGCGCGTCCATCAAGATTACATAGACATCCGGCAGACTTTCTGGGTTCAGCGCTGTACCAGCAGGGAGTTGGCTGGAAACGCTTTCAATTGCCGCGTTTTGCGCTCTGCTCGCGCGCAGCTCGTATTCCACAATCTGGTAAAGTGGAATAATCAATAAAAAAACGGCGAACATATTCAACAGGATGGTCAAATTCTTGTTGTCTTGAACGCGTTTGAAGATTAACCAGCCCCCAAGCCCGCCGAGGGCAGCCCACAAGGGC
>JAAZPN010000166.1 GCA_012797215.1 Chloroflexota bacterium
ATATAGCCGTCAAAAGTGATGCTGAGGTATTCGGGCTGGATGCTTCCTGGAAAAGCATCGTCTCCTTCCAAAACAGCAGGCACCACGGTTTTTGTCAGGCTCTGGGCGAGGTATTCCGGCATATCGAACTGAAAATGCCCAAACACATAGCGGACTGTGCCAGGCGCAGGCACATCCGCAACCGGGCTGGGCGTTTGGGTCGGTTCAAGCGCGGCAGGCACATCGGTATTTGTCGGGGCTGGGGCGAGCGCAGTTAGGGTCCCTCCCAGCGCAATTTGGGTCTGCGCCAGCTGCTGCGCGGCAGTAGCAACGGTATCGGGCGTGGGGGTGGGCGGGAACGGCTGCCCGCAAGCAGCCGCGCAAAGCGCAATCAGCCCAAAACTTACAAGAATGCGGCCAAATTTGGAAGTCTTCATCTTTCCTCCAATAGAAAAAACAGCGGGACGTTTTTATTATACAAGATTCGAGCACAAAACAAACAGCGCGCGGCTTTAACCGCGCGCTGTGTTGGAATCCGGCTCTGTTTCGATCGGATTAAGGCAAGGATTCTGAATAGGCGCAGATAAACGGAAAGCTTTCAACCATAAATCCTTCCCCTTCCACAAAGCTCTGCAGCGGGAATTTCGCCAGTTCTTGCGCCCGGTTTTGATACAGCTTGCTGGCCGCGGCGCGGGAAGCATGCCAGGATGCCCAGAAGGATGAATCGGGGTCATTCTGCCTGAAGCGCGCAGCCCGACAGGATAGTGCGAGGCCCAACCCGGCTTTCAGTTCGGGAGCCAGCTTGGGGTCATCAAACGCGCGAAAAAGCTCGGGGACGGCATCCTCAGAGAGGCCAGCCAGGTACGCAAGGTCCAGCTCGCTGCCGGCTTGAGCGTGCTGAATGTTCTGCCTGGCGATAGTCCGGTCCACGTTAAGGAAGCTAAGCGTCAACCCAAATGCCAAGATCACCAGCAGCAAGCTGACCGCCAAGCGTTTATAGGCGCGGGTGATTTCCATAATAATCGAGAGCGCCAGCACCAAACCCAAAAAAGCCATGAATACATGCGCGGTCAGACGCGCCTGCGTGAAGCCGTAGGCCGCTTCATAAAGGCTCAGGCGCCGAAAGGCCGAAAACAGTATAACGCCGGTCTGCAGCAGGAGCAGAGTAGCCAAAATGGTAAAAAGCAGCTTGCGTCCGCGGTCTTCGCGGCGGGTAAAAGATGCCAATCCGTAGTGCACGAGCAAGGTGATGACCGCTGCCACCACCAGCTCAAAAAAGCCGCGCCTGGCATACTCAGCATAAGTGAAACCCTCCAGGTTGATATTCTGTTCCCCCGCAAAGAAGTATCTCATCTGCACAAGCACGAACACCGCAAACAAAAGGTTTAGCGCGGCCAGGATAATCGTGCTCTCAGTCATCCCCAGGAAAGGCTTCACGAGCGCCTGGTCTGGTTCTAATGCCTTTTTTTCTAGCGTCTTGCTCAGCGCGTGCCAGATCAGCCCGAACAAACAATAGCTGAGACCCAGCACGAACAAGCTGCGCAGGACAAATTCTTCAGGCTTTTCAATTCGAATCCAATTAAACAGCCCAGAAAGACGGCTTGAAAACACAGCATCGGCAGAAGCAAGCAGCACGCCAAGCAGCGC
>JAAZPN010000167.1 GCA_012797215.1 Chloroflexota bacterium
CTGGTTGATGAAGGGCTATATGGATACCATCCCGCGCGATATTGACGAATCCGCGCATGTGGATGGCGCCACTGACTGGCAGGTGTTCAGCAAGCTCATTCTGCCGCTCTTGCGCCCAATCCTCACGGTTATTGGCATCCTCAGCTTTATCGGCACCTACGGCGAATTTATTATCGCCCGTACACTGCTGACCAAGCGTGAGATGCAAACCGCTATGGTGGGTCTGCAGATCTTTACCGCCGGGCAGTACACCCAGAACTGGGGTGTGTTCGCCGCCGGCGCGTTGATTGCGGCAGTGCCGATTATGATTATCTACCTGATCCTGCAGGATCAGATTGTAGGCGGGCTGACGCAAGGCGCGGTCAAAGGTTAAGTCTTCTACGTCGCATAAAAAGGGCGGCTAATTAGCCGCCCTTTGTGTTTAACCAACCGTAAGGTTAGGGGTTTATAAAGCTGCCTTGAAAAACGAACTGCGCGTAGCCATATAAAGTGGATCAGGAAATAAAGCCAGCTTTGGAAAGGGGAATGCGCCCCATTGCGGACGATTTTGATTTCTGTAATTCCCCCGGGAGTGAATTCTACTCGTACTTCAGGGCGTCCACCGGGACGAGCGTTGCCGCGTTCAGGGCAGGGTAGAGACCGGAAAGCAGCCCCACCAGCGTGGCAAACACGATGGAGAAAATCGGCAGCCAAAAGGGAGTGGCGGTCGCGATGGGGGTGGAACTCATGTACCCATTGCTGGAAGCCTGGCTGGCAAGGTAGGAGCTGGCAAACACGTTGATAACCGCGCTGATGATCCATCCCAATGCCGCGCCGCCAACGCCGCCAACAAAGCCAATTCCCGCCGCCTCGCCCAGGAAGATAGTCAGAATATTGTTGTTGGTCGCCCCAATGGCTTTCATGATGCCGATTTCACGGGTGCGCTCCAAAATGGACATGGTCATGGTGTTCGCGATTCCGATGGCAGCCACGAGCAGCGCGATCGCGCCAACGCCGCCGAAGATGATCTGCATGATGGTGAAGAACGAATTTATCCCCTCCACCATGGATTGCGGCGTGTAGGCTTGCAAACCCAGGTTGATAATTTGCTCGCTGACCGCCACGACTTCTTTCGGGCTCTCCGCCTTGACTAGAACCTGGTTGTAGCCTTCCTTCTCGCGATTGATTTTTCTGCCCATGCCCCATTCATTCCAGCGGCTAAGCTCATCCAGGGTCATATACATGTTGTAGTCTGACTCGCCTTTGCTTTCCTTCAGCACGCCGACCACTTCCATGTTATAGGACCGGCGGGTTTCCGTCCCATCCTGATTCCATTTAATCAGGGTTACTTTCAGCACCTTGCCCATCAGGTCCGGGGGTTCAAAGGGGTCCGCGTTTGGTCTGGGGTTGGGGTCGTAAAAGTTGCGGTTGATATACGCGCCGATGACCAGCTTACCCCTTCCCAGTTCCGTGATCCCCTGAGAGGCTTCCAGATTCATATCCGCCAGATCCGCCACGTCCACGCCCTGGAAATTACCCCAGGAGGTCA
>JAAZPN010000168.1 GCA_012797215.1 Chloroflexota bacterium
GGATAATGCGTGGCGATGAGACAGGGGACGCGCTTTTCGACCAGGTGAAGCAGGATGGCGCGCGCCAGGGCGGACCCCTCCTGAGGATCGGTTCCCGCGCCTAGTTCATCGAGAAGTACGAGGGTCTTGGTGCGCGCTTTTCCCAGGATGCGCACGATGTTGGTGATGTGCCCGGAAAAGGTAGAGAGGGATTGTTCAATGGATTGCTCGTCACCAATATCCGCGAAAACATCATCAAAGAAACTGAGCTCGGAACCTGAACGGGCGGGGATATGCAGTCCGCTCTGGGCCATCAGTATCATCAAACCGACCGTCTTGAGGGTCACGGTTTTTCCGCCGGTGTTTGGACCGGTGATGACGAGGGCAAATGTGGCAGGGTCGAGGTCAACATCGATGGGAACAACGCTTGCCGGATCGAGCAAGGGGTGTCGTGCCTGGTAGAGCTTGATGGTGGTACCGGGGTGGCGGGTGTTTTGCGGCGGGCTGATGGGACGCAGCACCGGTTCACAGGCGCGCATATCCTCGGCGTACCTGGCGCACATAAGGTGAAGGTCGAATTTTGCCAGGGCGGCGACAATCCCGTTAATGGCTTCCGCCTCCGCGCCGACCCGGGCTGAAAGTTCGATCAGGATGCGGCGCACCTCATCGCGTTCAGCCAGCTGCAGCTCGTGCCAGCGGTTGTTCAGTTCAACCACCGCCAGGGGTTCCACGAAGAGTGTGGCACCAGAGGCGGAAGAATCATGCACAATGGACTTCAATTTGCCCTTGAACTCGGCGCGCAGGGGGATGACGTAACGCCCATTGCGCTGGGTGATGATGGCTTCCTGCAGAATGGGCTGGTTGGCGGCATCCCCAATGACGCGTTCGAGCCGGGTGAGCAGGCGGTCGTGCGAGATTTTAATCTCGGAGCGGATGGAGGAAAGTTTAGGAGAGGCGTTGTCGAGCACCTCAGCGCGGTCTGAAATGCAGCGTGAAATGGCCTCGATAATACCGGGCGGAGGGGGGAAAAGCGCTGCGAGTTCCGCCAGGCGCGGAGCGCGCTCGCGGAACCTGTCAAAATTACGGGCGAGGTCGCGTGCGGCCATGAGCGTGCCGCTGACGGACAGCAGCTCAGCTTCGGTGAGGATGCCACCGCGGCTGGCAAGGTTGGCCAGAGGTTGAATGTCATGCGCGCCGCCCACGCTGATATCCGCGTGCAGGCTGAGCAGGAGCCGCGCTTCAGTGGTGCAAGCCTGGCGTTCGAGGGCATCTTTGAGGCTGGCAGCCGGCTTGAGCGCGCGGCCAAGGTCAGCCGATGCGCTGAACGCGGCGTATTCGACCAGCCGCTCGATGACAGCGGGAAATTCGAGTTTGCTGATGGTCTTGGCATCCATAAGTGGGAGTTTACCATATCTTACTGCGGCGCACGGCACGCCGGGTGGTTGAAAACCGGGTGTGAAAGGCTATAATCAGTGTGGAGTGATCATGAAACCCCCGCAATTGCTTGATCAGTTAACGAGACCGGCTGAGCTGTTTGAAGGGCTTGAGGAAGATGCAGTACGCTGCACGGCCTGCGCTCAGCGCTGCCTGATCCACCCCGGCAGGCGCGGTATTTGCGGAGTGCGATTTAATCGTGATGGCACACTGATGGCGCCGCACGGGTACGTGGCGGGGGTACAGATAGATCCGATCGAAAAAAAACCTTTCAATCACTTTCTGCCCGGCA
>JAAZPN010000169.1 GCA_012797215.1 Chloroflexota bacterium
CGCTTCGCTTTGCTCGCGATGACAGTGCTTGTCATTGCGAAGGAGCGCCAGCGGCTGAAGCAATCTCCCCGTTTGCTTTCAGGGGAATTGCTTCACTTTGCTCGCGATGACAATGCCCGTCATTGCGAAG
Organism: Chloroflexota bacterium; assembly: GCA_012797215.1. Next base: position 131 of record JAAZPN010000169.1, read on the forward strand.
GAGTGCCAGCGGCTGAAGCAATCTCCCTTTTTGCTTGCAGGGGGGTCGCTTCGCTATGCTCGCGGTGAAAAACGCCGTCACTCTGAGCCGCGGGCGAAGCATCTTCCTGGCAGGCTGCCAAAATCGTTCACAAAGTTATAAACAAACAGCCCGACCTTCCGGTCGGGCTGCCCTCTCAAACTTATCTCAAATCCTAAATCCAGCCGCGCAGTTCCATGGCCTTCACCACCTTGTGGATGGCTACCATGTAGGCCGCGTCGCGCATGCTCACATTTTGCTGCAAAGACATATCCAGCACGCCCTTGAAGGCGGTGGTCATGTTATTGTTCAGCTTATCCAGCACTTCTTCGCGCGTCCAATAGAAGTTCATATCATTCTGCACGCCTTCAAAGTACGACACCGTCACGCCGCCGGAATTGCACAAAAAGTCCGGCACAATGAAGATACCGCGCTCGTTCAGCTCCACGTCCGCTTCGGGGGTCGTGGGCCCGTTGGCGCCTTCCGCCAGGATTTTTACCTGGGGATGGATGAGCCTGACTGTCTCGGCATTAATCTGGCCTTCCAGCGCGGCGGGGATGAGGACATCCACGGGTTTGCTGATCCAGGCGCCGCCGTCCTCGATCGTGTAACCGGCCTCGCGGGCTTTTTCCTTGTTAATCGTGCCGTATTGGTCGGTGATGCTCTTCAGGAACCACGGGTCCACGCCGTCTTCCTTGGTGAAAGTGTACGACACTTTATCGTCGCGGTCCCAACAGGAAACACACAGAACCTTTCCGCCCAAAATTTCCTTAAAGCCGATGGCAGCGTACTGCGCCACGTTGCCAAAACCCTGCAGCGCGACGCTGCATTCGGCCGGGTTCAGACCCAGGTGCTTCATCGCCTCGCGCACGGTATAGATGACGCCAAAGCCAGTGGCTTCGGTGCGTCCGAGCGAACCGCCGCCGCCAACCGGTTTGCCGGTAATCACGCCGGGGGTGTACTGCCCGGTGATGCGCGAATACTCGTCCATCATCCAACCCATCATCTGGGGGGTGGTGCCGACGTCCGGAGCGGGGACATCCTGGCGGGGACCAATGTTTTTGTACATGGCGCGGACGTAAGCCCGGCACAGGCGTTCTTTTTCACCGATTGAAAGCGTGGCGGGATCTACCACCACGCCGCCCTTACCGCCTCCCAGCGGAATATCGGCAACGGCGCATTTCCAGGTCATCCACATCGCAAGCGCGCGCACGGTATCAGCGGTTTCGGCCGGGTGAAAGCGCAAGCCGCCTTTGTTCGGGCCGCGCGCGTCGTTGTGCTGTACGCGGAAGGCTTCGAACACCCGGATTTTACCGTCGTCCATGCGTACTGGCAGGCGCATATGGAACTCACGGGCTGGCCAGCGCAGAATCTGACGAACCTGCTCGTCCAGCCCAAGCTGGTCGGCAACTTTGTCAAATTGCTGCTGTGCCATCTCAAATGCATTGGTTTGTCCTGACATTTTCTCTCCTGTTGATC
>JAAZPN010000170.1 GCA_012797215.1 Chloroflexota bacterium
GGTGGACCAGTACTTTGGGCTCTCATCTGGGATGCCCTATCCACAGTCCATTGCCGCGTTGCGATTAAAAAACGAAGATATCACTCAGGGAATTCTATGGGTAGGTTTCGAACAAAATCACTGGTTTTCGCAGGAAGATATCCGGTTTTATCAACAGCTGGCATACCGTGCCTCTGCGGTCTTGATCGCCAAAGAACAGTACGCGCGGCTGCAGAATGAAAAAGCTGTGCTCTCAGCTGTTCTTGAATCACTGCCGGAGCCTGTGATTGTTCTTGATAGCGCTGAAAACATCATCCTTGGGAATTCCAGCGGCTGGCAACTGTTAGAGCATAATGGGCAGCATGCGGACAAGTCAACCCAATTGCAAAAAGCGCTGCCTGCTGTGGCTGAGGCAAAAGCAGATATTGGCGATTCTGCGGTTACTTTCCTAACTCAGATTAAAAATCTGGAGTATGAAGTCATGTCGCTGCCCCTCAATCCAATCAGCGGCCTGAGCGGTAGACTGTTAATTTTTAACAACACAACTGCGCAGAAGCGTTTGAACGCGCAAAAGAACGAATTTGTCACCAACATCAGCCATGATTTACGCTCGCCGCTTTCACGCATGCGCGGTTATATTAATTTGCTCGAAAACATTGGAAACCTGAGCGAAGAGCAGCAGAAATTTATCGACCGCATCAAGATGAGCATTGAAAATATGTCCAGGCTTGTCAGTAAGGTGCTCAGCATCGAACTGTTGGATTCTGGTGAATTTGTAAAAGTAACCAGCTTTGACGTAAAGGAAATGATTGAAGAAGCGCTTGCGTTACTAGAGTTGCAAGCAACGCAGCGAAAAGTGGCTATCAAAACGGATTTTTCAGCGATTAAGAATCCGCGTATTAACGCCGACCGACTTTTATTGCACCAAGCGGTATTTAATCTCGTTGAAAATGCTTTAAAATACAGCCCGATTGGGGGTGAGGTGGCGGTGCGTGCCTCAAAAGATAATGCCAGGCTGATAATCTCGGTGCAGGATCACGGCAAAGGAATTGCTCCACTGGATCAACCCAAGCTTTTCACGCGTTTCTTTCATGTTGGCGAAAATGATAATCCTGAAAACTACGGACAAGGGTTGGGGCTTGCCATTGCAAAATCGGTGGCAGAGAAACATGGTGGTACAATAAGTGTCCAAAGCCAATTAGGCGAAGGCAGCACTTTCACTATCGAAATCCCTGTCAGGAAGGGATAAGGCACTGAAAAATCAACGGGGGAAGGCCGTAATTTGCTTGACAGCAGGGATTATTTCTTAGTATAATAATAATTTGCATGATATAACCTAACACACGAAAAATGCAGAATCTGGGAAAAAAACTCTCAGTTTCTTTTTCGTGTTGATACCTTCTCTCACGACTTGGAGGCGCGCGTGGAAAATAATCAAATGAAAGCACTTCGCATCAACCTTGCTTCCCCAGAAAAAATCCGAGGATGGTCATACGGAGAAGTCCTTAAACCGGAGACGATTAACTATCGCCGACTGCGCCCGGAAAAGGACGGCCTGTTTTGCGAAGCGATCTTTGGCCCGACCAGAGATTACCAATGCTATTGCGGAAAATATAAAAACAAAAAATACCAAAACGTTGTTTGTGATAAATGCGGCGTTGAAGTCACCAAAGCGAGCGTCCGACGCGAACGCATGGGTCACATCGAGCTGGCCGCGCCCGTCGCGCATATCTGGTACACACGTAGGGTTCCTTCTCACCTGGGATTGCTGCTTGACATTTCCCGGAGAAATCTTGATCGGGTTCTATACTTCGCGCAGTATATTGTGACCTATGTCGATGAAGATGCCCGTCAGAAGGCTTTAAAACGACTCGAAGACGAAATCAGTCTGTCAGAACGGGAACTGATCGAGAAAGTAAACGGACAGATTGCTGAAGCAAAGAAACAACGCGACCGTCAGCTGAGAGAGCTGGATGGCGGCATGGAAGCCATCAATAACGAATACGACGAGAAAATCGCCAGCTTGTTCGAACCTGTAATTGCGGAAGGACAGCGAGTGGAACGCGAACTGACAGAAAAAGTCGGTAAAGCTGTTCGCAAACCTATCGTCTTTGCTTTGGACAATTTCGAAAAAGTTTTGGTCGAAGCGAACGAAGAAGTCAGCTCCAAGCATGTTTCCCGCGTTCAGAAGATTGTCAAGGAACGCATGGAAGAACTTGAGAAAGATTTGCGGAATGAGAAGCAAATCAAACTTGAGGAAGTAAAACTTCAAAAAGAGGCTATTCGCGCCGAAGCTGAAATAGTCATGGAAGGTATCCGGGCTCAGCTTGAGGACCAGGAAGCTGTTACCAAGACTGAGAACGCAAAACAACGCGATGAGCTGTACGAACTGCAACCCTTCACTTTCCTGAGCGAAGCCCGCTATCGCGAGCTGAAATCCCGCTGGGGGCAGGTTTTTAAGGCCGATATGGGCGCGGAAGCGTTCCATGATATTTTGCATCGCCTGGATTTGAACGCGCTGGCTGAGGAACTTTGGCAGGAAGTACGCACAACACGCAGCAAGCAAAAGCGCAAGAAAGCCACCAGCCGGCTGAAGGTAGTGGAAGCATTCCGCCGTTCTTCCAACCTCCCCGAGTGGATGATCCTGACAGTTCTGCCTGTTATTCCACCTGATCTGCGCCCGATGGTGCAGTTGGACGGTGGTAGATTTGCTACCTCCGACCTGAACGACCTGTACCGCCGCGTTATCAACCGCAACAACCGCCTCAAGCGTCTGTTAGAGCTTGGTGCGCCGGATGTTATTGTCCGCAATGAGAAACGCATGCTGCAGGAAGCGGTGGATTCCTTGATTGACAATTCCCAGAGAGGCCGGATGTTGTCCAGACGGGGACGCCGCGAACTGCGTTCCCTGAGCGACATGCTCAAGGGCAAGAAAGGCCGTTTCCGCCGCAACTTGCTTGGTAAGCGCGTGGATTATTCCGGGCGTTCGGTAATCGTGGTTGGTCCCAACCTCAAACTTTCTCAGTGCGGTCTGCCCAAAACGATGGCGCTTGAACTTTACAAACCATTCGTCATTGCCGGTTTGGTAGAAGAACACAAATACGCCCATAACCTTAAAGGCGCGAAGAAATTCATTGAGCGCAACAGACCAGAGGTGTGGGAGGTATTGGAGGAGGTTATTCAGCGCCGTCCAGTGCTGCTTAACCGTGCCCCGACCTTGCATAGATTAGGTATTCAGGCTTTTGAGCCGGTGCTGATTGAGGGCAGCGCTATCCAACTACACCCCTTGGTGACAACAGCTTTCAACGCGGACTTTGATGGCGACCAGATGGCCGTGCATGTGCCGCTATCGGAAAAAGCCGTGCTCGAAGCCCGTCAATACATGCTCGCCAGCAAGAACCTGCTCAAGCCCGCCAGCGGAGAGCCAATCATTTCCCCTGGGAAGGACATGGTTCTGGGCGTGTATTATCTAACGCAGGAGCCCAACAGGCCTGAAAAGGGTGACGGCAGGGCTTTTGCCAATATTGACGAAGTGATTCTGGCCTACCAGTTGGGACAGGTAAGCTTACACGCTCGCATCAAGTTGGCGGTGGACAGTTGGTACTCGAAGTCCAAGGACCGCCTCTCGGCGCCTGAGCATCGTATTGAGGACACAACAGTTGGCCGCGCGATTTTTAATGACATTCTGCCTGACCCAATTCGGTTTATGAACAAGACGCTGGATAAGGGCGGCATTCGCGATCTCATCGCTGAAATTCATGAAATCCTGAAGGATGAAGCTACTACAGACGTTGCTGACAAGATTAAGGATATTGGCTTCCGTTACGCGACTCAAAGCGGTTCCACGCTGGCAGTCGCGGATATCGAAGTTCCGCCAGAAAAATCGGACATCATCAAGGAAGCGCTTCTGAAAGTGGAAATTGCCCAAAAAGCTTACCGACGCGGTCTGCAGACTGAGGCTGAACAAAACCAGAACTTTATCAAGATCTGGCAGGACGCGACTGAAAATGTCGGTAAAGCGGTGAAAGCGCACCTGGACCCGAACGGCAATCTGGCCACTATGGCAAACTCGGGAGCCACCAAAGGCGGCTTCAGCCCGATTTCCCAGTTGGCTGGTATGCGCGGTCTGATGGCCGACCCATCCGGTCGCATCATTCCGATGCCTATCCGCTCCAACTTCCGCGAAGGTCTGACCGCGTTGGAATATTTTATTTCCACGCACGGCGCCCGAAAAGGTTTGGCTGATACCGCCTTGCGTACTGCTGACGCTGGTTATCTGACCCGCCGTCTGGTTGACGTCGCGCAGGATATGATCATTAACAATGAGGACTGTGGAACAGAAGAAGGCATTTATATCAATGCCGAAGACGACGTCGCAGGTCAAACTTTTGGTGAGCGCATTTATGGTCGCCTGCTGGCGGACCGCGTGGTTCATCCTGAAACTGGTGAGGTGATTGCTGAACGCAATGAAATCATTGATTACAAACTTCAACGCGATATCGTAACCGCCAATGTCCCAACTATCATGGTTCGCTCACCACTGACCTGCGAATTGCTGCATGGTCTGTGCGCGCGCTGTTACGGTATGGACCTGGCACGCGGAAAAATGGTCAACCTCGGCGCGGCAGTAGGTATCGTCGCGGCACAATCCATTGGCGAGCCAGGAACGCAGCTTACCTTGCGTACCTTCCACACCGGTGGTGTGGCCGCGGCCGGTGATATTACGACAGGCCTCCCGCGCGTGGAAGAATTATTTGAAGCCCGGGTAATGCCCAAGGGTGAGGCTGTCATCAGCCGCATCAAAGGTGTGGTACACCTGAGTCAGTCGCCAAAAAACCCTGAGCAGCGGATTGTTCGCGTGGACCACAGCGAGATGACCTCAGATAGTTATGAAATTCCCGAAGGTTGGAATGTAAAAGTTCAGGATGAAGGTGAAGTGTCTATTGGCGATGTAATCGCGACAATGGCCGACGCCAATATCACGGCGCAGCATGCGGGGCGTGTGCGAATCGAAGAAAATAATGTGATCATCTCCTACGAAAACCGTGAAACGGAAGAATATGACATTCCTCCAACCTCCCGCCTGACCGTAAAAGAAGGTCAGATTGTGGAAGGCGGCGAACCGCTTACTGAAGGCTCGTTGAATCCGCACACAATCCTGCACATCAAAGGTCGCGAAGCAACTGAGCTCTACCTGATGACGGAAATTCAGAAGGTTTACCGAACGCAAGGCCAGAACATCAACGACAAACACTTTGAAGTCATCATTCGCAAGATGTTGAATAAAGTGCAGATTACCCGTCCGGGTGACTCAGAGTATCTCCCCCAGGATTTGGTAGACAGGCTTGAACTGCGCAAAGTAAACGAAGACCTGATTGCCAGAGGACTGCGCCCGGCGCGTTTTGTCAATGTTTTGTTGGGCGTTTCCAAAGCTTCCCTGAATACCGACTCGTTCCTTTCGGCTTCTTCGTTCCAGCATACCATCAAGGTTTTAGCCGGCGCGGCAATTGCTTCCAAGGAAGATCAGCTCTTTGGTTTGAAAGAGAACGTAATCATCGGAAAGCTAATCCCGGCCGGTACAGGTTTCGATCCTCTTCGTTTCGCGGAGCAGGACGTGGAGCATCAGCCAGGGAAAGAGGATATCCAGGTTCAGCAGATGAACATCTTCATGGAAACTATTGGTGAAGAGGAACTTGGTCCTGATGATGAGTACCCTACTGTGGGGGATTACCCTGAAACGGACGACGAACCGGATTTTGACGAATCCGATATGGACGAAGATTAATTCGCCAGTTTGTGAGAGTACTGACCCGGAGCCTGAACCGCTCCGGGTCTTTTTATGCTATATTTATGCCGGATTGGTTTAGGACCGGAAATACACACAAGTGAGCCAGTATGGATTCAACCTCAATTAAAAAGATAAATATCAATACCGAAATGCAGCAGTCCTATCTGGACTATGCCATGAGCGTCATTGTGTCACGCGCTTTGCCCGACGCGCGCGATGGTCTGAAACCTGTGCAGCGCCGCATCCTTTACGCGATGTACGACATGGGGGTTCGCCCGGACCAACCGCACAAAAAATCAGCCAGAATCGTGGGTGAAGTCTTGGGAAAATATCATCCCCACGGTGACTCCGCGGTGTACGAAGCGATGGCGCGGATGGCTCAGGACTTCTCCGAACGCTATCCACTTGTAGATGGCCAGGGAAACTTCGGCAGCATTGATGGGGACCCGCCGGCGGCGATGCGTTACACCGAAGCCCGCCTTTCGGAAGCTGCGGTGGAAATCCTGAAACAATTCGATATGGATACCGTGGAATTCACAGAAAACTTCGACGGCTCGCTCGAGGAGCCGCTCGTGCTGCCTTCCGCGCTGCCGAACATGCTCGTGAATGGCGCCTCAGGCATCGCGGTTGGCATGGCTACCAACATTCCTCCTCATAACCTGGGAGAGGTAATCAACGCCTTAGTCCTGATGCTTGAGAATTGGGAAAAAATCGATGATATATCCACGGAAGAAATCATGCGCTTCATCAAGGGGCCGGATTTTCCGACTGGCGGCTTAATACTGCAAGAAGAGACAACCGACACGCTGGCGCAAATTTACGGAAGCGGAAACGGCGTGATCCAGATTCGCGCGCGAACCCGCCTTGAAGAGATGTCGCGCGGCAGGATGCGAATCATCGTGACTGAACTGCCGTATATGGTGAACAAATCCGCGCTGATAGAGAAAATCGCGGAAATTACGCGCGATGGAGTCCTGGAGGGCATCACCGACCTGCGGGATGAATCCGACCGGCAAGGCATGCGCATTGTCATTGACCTGAACAAAAACGCGGATCCTGAAAAAGTCCTCAGCGTGTTGTACAAAAAGACGGCCATGCACAGCACCTTCGCGATAAATATCCTGGCATTGGTGGATGGGAGCCCGCACAGATTGTCATTGAAACAAAGCCTGCGCGTCTTTGCTGAGCACCGCCTGGAAGTTATCCGCAGACGCAGTGAGTATGAGCTCAGGAAAAACGAAGAAAGACTTCATATTCTTGAGGCTTTGCGCGTAGCTATTAAAAATATTGATTTAGTCATTCAAATCATTCGGAAGTCGAAATCCGCGGAAGAAGCGCGACAGAACCTGATGAGCAAGCTCAATTTGGACGAGATTCAGGCAACCGCCATCCTGGATTTGCAGCTGCGCCGCTTGGCATCGCTCGAACGCCAGAAAATTGAGGATGAATACCAGCAGGTTAGCGAAACTATCAAGAATCTTAAAACCCTTTTGCGGTCTCCCCAGAAGATGCGCCAGGTGGAAATTGATGAGTTAAAAGCCCTTAAGGCAAAATATGCTGACCCTCGGCGAACGCAAATAATCCGTTTGGGAGAAGGAGAAAAGGTTTCCGAATTGCTTACGCAGACCGATGTGATGCCATTGGAGCATTTTTGGATTGAAGCCAGCGCGGACGGCATGCTATCCCGCACGGATGGCGACAAGCCTAATCGGCTGGGAGGAGAAAATGCCCCCTGGAATATGCTGCGCGCAAATTCGCATCAGACGGTTTTTCTGGTCACAACGGAAGGGAAAGCCGCGGCTATCCATTCTCTGGCGATTCCTGTGCAGAAAAACGGTGAACAAGGCATACCAGCGCATAAATTATCCCCTCTTGTGGAAGAGGACGTTTTACAGGGTGTTTTTAGCGTTCCCATGGATCGCGAAAACCTATCTGAAGCTTTCGTGCTTTCAGTTTCCCGCCAGGGAATGGTGAAACGCTCCGCGCTGCAGGAACTGCCCGGCGCTTCAGCGAATAGTTTTGTGCTGACGAGAATTAACGACGAGGATGAGCTTTTCCAGGTGCTTCTGACCAACGGCAAGCAGGATATATTGTTGACCACGGCAAGCGGCATGAGCATCCGATTTAACGAGACTGAAATTCGCCCGATGGGATTGATTGCTGCTGGCGTAAATGGAATTAAATTAAAAGCAGGAGATTATGTCGTTGGGGCAAGTTTAGTCAATGAAAAAGACAGCGTCGCGCTTATAACCCGCAAAGGACTGGCCAAACGCGTTCCCGCGGCGGATTACCCACTTCAGGGTAGGTACGGCCAGGGTGTGATCAGCTGGAAACTGGCTAAGGACGACCAGATTGTAGTTCAAACGGCTGGCAAACTCTCCGACAAGGTCATCTGTCATTTCCGCAAATCAGCCAGCAAGGTTTTTGCGATTACCACAGCGGTAGAACGCACCCGCCTGGCAAATGGTCAGGCTGTTTTTAGCTTGAAAGCGGGCGACGAACTTATCGGGGCTACCGCGCTGGACGATCTTTCTGCTTATTGGGAGAGGCCTTGACAGCGATTAACTGACCGGGGTGCCAACCAGGTCAAGCTGATCAGCGATTTCCCGCATGGCGTGAATCACATTCGTGACGTGTTCCCACAGCTCAACGCCAAATTCCCGCGCGCCTTGCTCCATCATCTGCCGGTCGGTGCCTGCCGCGAAAGCTTTGTCTTTCCATTTCTTCTTCACCGAACTTGCTTCAAGATCAAGAAGCGAGCGTGAAGGGCGCACCAGGGCTACGGCTGTTATCAAACCGGTGATTTCATCACAAGCGAACAAGGCTCTCTTCAGCAGCGTTTCACGCGGGAGTCCGGTGTGGTCGGCGTGCGAAAGCACCGCGGCAATTATCTCTTCGGAGACGCCGGCTTCCCGCAGAAGTGGCGCGCCCGCCAGCGGATGCTCCTCAGCATTGGGGTGGATTTCCCAGTCAAAATCGTGCAGCAAGCCAGCCAAAGCCCATTCCTCTTCATTTTCGCCAAATTTTCGCGCGTAAAAACGCATCGCCGCCTCAACGCTGAGCATATGGCGAACCAGGCTCTCACTTTTGACATATTGATGGACAAGCAGCAGGGCGTTTTCGCGATTCATTTAGTCTCCGCTTAGGGAAAGATATATTCAGGCTGCCCCAGTATGGGCAGTGGTTTGGCCACGTAAATATCCCAGACAGCCGCGAGAGTCGCAAAAACCTCACGCACCTGCCAGAAAATGTAGCGAGCGCGAACGTAACGCGACTGCACCACTTCAACGCCGGTAATTTGTATGCCTAAACGATCACAAAGGAAGACCGCGCGCGGCA
>JAAZPN010000171.1 GCA_012797215.1 Chloroflexota bacterium
CGCCAATTCTTCACTGTGAATCCTTTTATCTTTTCCGGTAGTATTTGAACCCAACAGGAAAGCAAAGGGAGCGCCACCGGCAGCCAGTATTGATATTTAAAGTGGCTGAATGTGGTCACGTAGATAGTCAGAGGAATGAACCAGGTAAGCAGCAGGGTATTTAGGAAACGGTACTTTTTGGAAGCAAGCCCAGATACGCATACTGCAAGGCTGAGGAGCAAAAACACCGCGCTTCCAAAGTATTCCCGCATTTGCGGCCAGGCTGCCAGGAAGCCTTTCGTGTAAATTACGCCATAACCAGCGGAAAGTGAAGCCATCTGGGCGCGCATCATATTCAGATAACCAGCCCGACCCCATTCGGAGAGAAGGAAGGGGCTGCTGATAAGGAACGCGGCTCCCATCACGGTGATAAACTTTAGGCCTGATGAAACCGCTTTGCCAGCCGTGAGCCGTTTTTCTATCAGCCCCCAGATGAGTACGGCGGCAATCGTGAGAAAGAAGAAAACCCCCATCATTTTTGCGGCAGTGAGCACGCCGCAGACCGCGGCTGCCCAGTAGAAGTGCTTCCCGAAGCTGAGCTGGTCTTTGTGTAAAAGCCAAAGAATTATGACCGATAGCAGCAGGGTGAGACCATCCGGGTGCCACCAGAAGCCGTTTTGTATTGTCGCGGGGACGATAAGCAAGAAAAGATAGAGGAGGATGGACCGATAGGTTCGGAAGCGATCCTGCATCCAGACCAATAAAAGTAACCCGCAGAGCATCGGCAGTACGCTGATTGCCTGGCGAAGAACAAGAAAAGTGAAAGGAATGTTATTTTCCTGTCCGATCCAGCGCAGGACGACTAACAGGAGCGCGGAAGGTCCGTAGAACGGAAAACCTTTGTTGTAGCGCTCATAGACGATAAATTGCTTTACGAAAGTGACTAAATCCCCTTTCGGCTTCGCCATATTGGCGATGACCGGAAAAAGGGCGCTCTCATCGGGCTCAAAGACCTGAACCATCGCAAGGTTATCCGAAGCATTCGCGTTTGGGATGGCAAAGAGGGCAAACGCCGTAATTGTCAGGATTATGATGAGAATCCAAACGCTTTGCCGCTTGCTGTCTGCTAGTGTGTAAGGTTGTTGTGCTTGGTACTGACCTTGTGGCGTTTTCCCCATCCAGTGTCCTCCTGGTCAATGGGTTCGCAATATAGATTTTTCCACTCAGCGGATGATTCCCTTGAGCCTCAGGGTCATTATATACTCATTCTATTAATGTGGAAATTATTATCGTAAAGCCCCAAAGGTGTTTGATGCTTGCAGACTAGTTTTATTATTTGTGGGCGCGGATTCGAAGGTGGGAAATCTCACGCAAGACAATCGATTTCTGCGGCGCTGAAGTTGCGTGAGTTCTCTTGATGCGCCGCAGCGTGGAACACAAGTTTCAGATACGCTCAACCTAGAATAGCTTTCGATTGGAAATTTCTCCAGCGCGGTTGATATCAACCGCGCTGGACATTAATGAGGCTTTATTACGGCATTTTTACCTTCGGCAGACGTTCCGCCAATCCTTCCAGCTGGCCTTCCGCGACGCTCCCACTAATCATCCCGTTGTGCAGGTACTGGTCGTACGCGGAGAGGTCCAAAAAACCGTGACCCGAGAGGTTGAACAAAATCACGCGGCGCTCGTTCTTATCGCGCGCGTCAATCGCTTCGTTGACTGCCGCAAGAATGGCGTGCGAAGACTCCGGAGCGGGCAGGATTCCTTCCGTGCGGGCGAATTGAATTGCCGCCGCGAACACATCCCGCTGACCGACTGCCACCGCTTCCAGCAGGCCGGCGTTGTAGAGCCCGCTGATAATCGGGGACATGCCGTGGTAGCGCAAGCCACCCGCGTGAATGGGGTCCGGGACAAAGTCGCTGCCGAGGGTGTACATCTTGAGGATTGGAACGATGCCGAAGCTGTCGCCGTAATCAAAACCATAGACGCCGCGCGTGAGCGATGGGGTGGATGTCGGTTCCACTGCCAAAAAGCGGGTCTTTTTGCCGTCCCTCAGGTTAGCGCGCAGGAAAGGCAGCGCGATGCCGCCGAAATTCGAGCCGCCGCCCACGCAGCCGATGACCACATCCGGGTATTCGCCGGCCAGGTCCATCTGCTTGAGGGATTCCTCGCCAATAACTGTCTGATGCAAGAGCACGTGGTTCAGCACCGAACCGAGCCCGTATTTCTTTTCCCCGTTGGATTCAGCCGCGACTTCGACCGCTTCGGAGATGGCGATGCCGAGCGAACCGGGGTGATTGGGGTCCTTTTCCAGGTAGCTGCGCCCGATTTTTGTGTGCTCGGACGGGCTTGGGAAAATCTGCGCGCCGTAGGTTTGCATGATGATGCGGCGGTAGGGCTTTGCCAGGTAGGAAGAGTTCACCATGTACACTTCCACGCTGATGCCAAACATCTCGCCGGCCATGGCCAGCGCGGAACCCCACTGCCCTGCGCCCGTTTCGGTAGTCAGGGCTTTGGTGCCGCTGATTTTGTTGAAATACACCTGCGGGATGGCGGAATTGAGCTTGTGGCTGCCGGCGGGTGACGCGCCTTCGTATTTGTAGTAAATATGAGCGGGCGTCTGCAGGGCTTTCTCCAGGCGGGTGGCGCGGATGAGCGGGGTGGGGCGGTAGAGCTTGTAGGCTTCGCGCACTTCATCGGGGATGGGGATGAAGCGCTCGGTGGCGATTTCCTGTTCAATCAGCGGCATCGGGAAGAGCTTTTGCAGCGTTTCCAGCGCGATGGGCTCCTTGCTGCTGGGGTCAAAAACAGGTGTGGGGGCAACAGGGCTGTCGGCGTAGATGTTGTACCAAAAGCGGGGAATCTCGTTTTCGTCCAGGTCAAAGCGTTTCTTGATGTTTTGGTCAGTCATGGTCATTTCTCCTCTTTTATGGAATAAGGCAAAAATTGCGGGGCGCGCAAGCAGCATAGGCTCGCGTTTTGAACAAAGCTCTGGTTGCGTATTGTGCTTAGCGGTTCAGTTGCAACGGCGCGCTCAGCGGCAGACGTTTCCGCGGCCGCAGTTGATAAGGGTGTTTTCCAATTGCTTTGGTTGAACAGCCAGTCCATTCGCGCTCCTTTTCCGGTTAACAAAAAACACACCCATCCCACTCAGGGACGGATGTGTGAAAAATCCGCGGTGCCACCCAGCTTAGGCTGCTTTTAAGAAAAATTTCCGGTGATGAACACAACGGAAAGCCAGCCTCACTCTATTCGGATACGGCGAAAATCGCGATATCCTTTGCCCAGATAACGGTGGCAGCTCCGGCCTGGGCTATTGGCTTGCGCGTTCGCCCGGCAACTCAAAGGTCCATTCGTCGCGGTCGCGTGGGCAGGTTTTCAGCTGGTCCTGCTCTCTGTGCCACCGGTTCTGCGTCTACTAGTCCTCGTCAAAGTTTTTCAAAGATCGATTAGGCATAATTATAGGCAGAAAAGGGGCGATGTCAAGAGATTATTCCAAGAAAGAAGAAGAGGGGAATAACAATTTCAAAGGAAACAAAAGAGAAATTTTCCCCCTTGTGTTAATTAATTCTGAAATAATCAAGGGCTCTGAAAAAACGAAAACCCGCCGACAGCAAATTCACCACATGCTTCATGAATCATGAAACAAATTGCCGGACGGGTTTTCTTAATAGACGAAGCGCTATTTAACCGAAAGGAACTGCTCCTCCAGGTAGGGGAAGTCCACGTAGCAGC
>JAAZPN010000172.1 GCA_012797215.1 Chloroflexota bacterium
CGTCCAGGGTGATGGTGTCTCCTTCGCGGAATAGCCCGGAAAGAATTTTGAGGGCCAGGGGGTCCTGCACTTCCCGCTGGATAGCGCGCTTGAGGGGCCGCGCGCCAAATTCCGGTTCAAAGCCGACCTCTGCCAGCCAGGCCGATGCCGCGGGAGTGGTTTGGAGAGTGTAGCCGCGCGCTGCGAGTAGATCCGCCACACGGCCGAGCTGGATACTGACAATTTTTACCAAATCCTCTTTTGCAAGCGGTTTAAAGATGACGATTTCATCGACGCGATTCAGAAACTCCGGCCTGAAAAAGGCCTTCAGAATATCAGTGACCTGATCGCGAGTGACCTGACTTGCTTTTTCCGGGTCGGACCATAACTGAGAGCCCAGATTACTGGTCATGATGATTAAGGTGTTGCGGAAATCCACCGTACGGCCCTGTCCGTCGGTCATACGGCCGTCGTCCAGCACCTGTAAAAGCGCGTTAAATACCTCCGGATGCGCTTTTTCGATTTCGTCGAACAGAACCACACTGTACGGACGTCTGCGCACCGCTTCTGTGAGCTGACCGCCTTCTTCGTAGCCAACGTAACCAGGCGGAGCGCCAAAAAGACGGCTGATGGTATGTCTTTCCTGATATTCACTCATGTCCACCCGTACGATAGCGTTCTGATCATCAAAAAGAAATTCCGCCAGAGCACGGGCAAGCTCGGTTTTACCTACACCCGTAGGTCCGAGGAAAATAAAGGAACCGATCGGGCGGTTAGGATCCTGCATGCCAGAGCGGGAGCGGCGCACGGCGTTGGAAACGGCAGTTACCGCTTCATCCTGACCGACCACGCGCTGATGTAAGCGGTCCTCCATGCGCAGCAGCTTCTCCATTTCGCCCTCTAACAGGCGGTTCACAGGGATGCTTGTCCACTTTGCCACAATTTCCGCGATTTCCTCGGAATCGACCTCTTCCTTGAGCAGAGCGCCGTTTTGCTGAAGTTCTTTCAATTTTGCTTCAGCGGTCTGGATTTTTTCTTTCAACTGGTGCAGGGTTTCGTAGCGTAGGCGCGCCGCTTTTTCCAGGTTGGCATCGCGCTCGGCCTGTTCTATTTCCTGTTCGGTTTCCTCCAGCTGCGCCTTAAGCGTGCGCAAATTGGAAATCGCGTTTTTTTCAATGTTCCAGCGTAGATTCAAAGCGCTGGATTTTTCGCGCAGGTCCGCCAGGTCTTTTTCAAGCTTTTCCAGCCGATCCCTGGAAGCCTGGTCTTTTTCTTTTTGCAGCGCCTGCCGTTCGATCTCCAGCTGCATTATCTGCCGATCCACTTCGTCCAACGCCTGCGGCTTGGAGTCTATCTCTGCGCGCAGGTGCGCCGCGGCTTCATCAATAAGATCAATGGCTTTATCCGGTAATCTTCTGTCTGTGATATAGCGGCTGGAGAGCGTGGCAGCGGCAATAACAGCGGGGGCGGTGATGCGAACTCCATGGTGCACTTCATAACGGGACTTGAGACCCCGCAGGATGCTGATCGTGTCTTCCACTGAAGGCTCCAGCACCATCACAGGTTGAAAACGACGTTCAAGGGCGGCGTCCTTTTCGATATATTTACGGTATTCACTGGTCGTTGTTGCCCCAATCAGATGCAGTTCTCCCCGTGCGAGCATGGGCTTGAGAATGTTACCTGCGTCCATCGCGCCTTCAGCGGCACCAGCGCCAATTACGGTATGCAGTTCATCTATGAAGAGAATGATTTCACCTTCGGCATCGGTCACCTCTTTCAGGGCTGCTTTCAATCGCTCCTCAAACTCGCCGCGGTATTTGGCGCCGGCAACAAGCGCCGCCATGTCCAACTGGACCACCCGCTTCTTTTTTAAGCCCTCCGGTACGTCGCGCTTGACAATGCGTTGGGCAAGGCCTTCCACAATGGCGGTCTTGCCGACGCCAGGGTCGCCAATGAGAGCAGGGTTATTCTTGGTGCGGCGGGAAAGAATCTCGATTGTCCGACGGATTTCCTCATCGCGACCAATCACGGGATCAAGTTTACCCTGCCGGGCGAGCGCGGTCAGATCGCGTCCGTACTTTTCCAACGCCTGAAATGTGGCTTCCGGGTTCTGGTTTGTCACGGATTGGCTTCCCCGAACAGAGCGGAGAGCTTTCAGGATGGCGTCACGGGTAATTCCGTAACTCTCAAGGAGTTTGTTTTCGGGTGTTTCCGTGAGGCCTAAGAGGATGTGTTCAGTAGAAGTGAAATCGTCTCCCATGCCTTTGGCGTAACGTTGGGCTGCGTCCAGTGCAGAAACTGCCGTAGCGCTTAAGCTGATTTGCCCTATGCCGTGCACTTTGGAATGTTTTTCCAGGCTGCTGCGGAGTTCATGCAGTAGCGCATGGGTACTGCCTGCGATTTGCGTGAGGACTGCCGGCACGATACTTTCGGTTTGCTGGAGCAGCGCCAGAAGAAGGTGCGCCGGTTCAACAGCCGGGTGGTTCAGCTCACGCGCGGCGCTTTCTGCCGCAAGCAGGGCTTCCTGCGCTTTTTGCGTAAATTTATTGATGTCCATAATGTCTCCAGAATACAAAGTTTATTTGATTCTATTTATTGGTAGTATAGATAGGTATTGTTTGATTTCTGTAAAAAGAATAATCTCGGAAAAAGCGGATAATTCCCAAAAATAGCGCAAACTGGCTTAAGAAAGGGAAAATTTATCGAAAAAAGCCCTTGACTTAATTTTCGAGATGCCTATAATAGGCGTTTGTGCAATTGAACAGCACCTTGAAAAGTGAAGAGCCTGAAGATTTGAACTGAAAAGTCCAAATTCCCCCTTGACAAACAAACTTGTTTCGTCTAAAATAATTCTTCCAAGGCAAAACGTTGGTAGTTGACCCTTGGAAATAGAACTTTGAAAAAAGCCAGAATTCGTGGGAATGAAGACAACCAAGGTTGCAGTGCCCGGTGCCGGCGAGTAAAAAATTGCCGGCGATTTCGTCTGTAAGAAAGTCGAAAATGGCATTGACAAGAAAGACCTGTTTCGGTAGAATCCTGCTCTCATGAAGTCAGAACCTTAACAACTGAAAAGTGATAGGAAGATAGTAAA
>JAAZPN010000173.1 GCA_012797215.1 Chloroflexota bacterium
CTTTTCGCAGGGCGGAGCGGCGCATGAACACCCCCGGCTGACCAATAATCCGAAAACGCATCAGGTCTGCCAAGCCCCAATCCCCGTAATGCATTCTGTTGAAGGCTTTCCCTGTTTCATCTATCGATTCCACGTCGCTGAACACAAACGGCGCTGCAGGGTTAGCTTCCAGCGCGCGGACAGCTTCTGAGAGCGCGCCGGGGTAGTACAGGTCATCTGAATTGAGCCAGGCTATGTATTCTCCGCGGGCTCGCGCAAAACCTTTGTTGATTGCGTCAGCTTGTCCGTCGTCCGCTTCGGAGACCCAGCCGGCCAGCTTTGGCGCGTAGCGTTTGATGATATCCACGCTGCCGTCGGTGGAGCCGCCGTCGATAACCCAGTATTCAATGTTGGGGTAGTCCTGCTCCAAAACAGAGCGAAGGGTCTGTTCCAAAAAAGCAGCTTGATTATAGGAGGGCGTGATAATGGAGATGAGCGCGGGTTCCGACATACGCTTATTATACCCACACGCGTAAGGCAAGCACCAATGTGGTCAAACGGTTCGTGGCAAAAATGGTGGGATTAATCGAACAGACTGGTATATTCGACCTTTGGGAAAACAGTCAGCTTGCCGCCGATGGTCGCGTCCCACACCTGGCGGCCGTCCGCCTCATAGGCATTGCGCGCCATGCAATAAGCCAGCTCCGAGGTTTCCAGGTCTGGCAGCTGCCACCTGAAGCCCTTGCCGAAATACGCGCTGGAAAAATGGTTGGGGTCATCCCCCTCGGATTGCACCGTGGTGTTGGGCGTGCCCTTGGTAGCAAAGCTGTGGTCCACGCCGACCAGAATAACGGTGCTGAAGCCCATAAAATAAGCGAGCTGCAAAGCCACGTTCGTCACCGTAGCGCCTTCCCAGACCCTGCCGCGCACATCGCGCGCGAATTTGGGTGAGGTGTAGCTGGTGTAGAGGTAGTGCGTATTGGCATCCATCCCAACCCACCTGTGCGAACGCCAGGCAAAAAACTTGGCCATCGCCAGCGCGCGGAATTCCTGGGCGGACTGCTCGATTACCAGGTCATTGATCGAGACCAAACAGGAAGGGGAGAAGTTCAATTCCTCCGCGGCCAGGAAAATACGGTTGAAGCCAAACGTAAACTCGTTCTTAAGCAGAGAAAGGTCGGTGTGCTTCAGGCTGGGTCCGTTGCCAATCAAGAAGCAGCGCTCGCCTTTGTGCGAGTTTTGCAGCAGACCCAGTTTCTGGATGGATTCCCTCCGCCAGGGGTGCAAATACGCCGCGGGCAGTTCGGGCAGCCTGCGCGCCCCGTCATACAGCCTGCGCGCGGTCTCGATCAGACCAGGAGGGAGATTCACACCAGTTTTTTCCGACATTAGCTTATTCCGTGCTCAGCCGCGCGGTCGCGCCGCCGTCCACCACCACAGCCTGGCCGGTCATAAAGCTGGACTGGGTGTTATCCGCCAGGAAGTAAATGACAGAGGCAATTTCAGATGGCTTTGCCACCCGGCCGTTGACGGTTTTGCGCGCCAGCGCTGCCAGCTGCTCTTCTTCCGAGCCAGCCGCCAAGTGCCCGCGGTTAAAACCCGCCCGCAGCATGGGAGTGTCCACCGCGCCAGGCAGCACCGCGTTCACGCGGATATTATCCGGCGCGAATTCGATGGCTTCCGCCCGCGTCAGCGCCAGCACCCCACCTTTGCTGGCAGCGTAAGCCGCTATGCTGGCGGAGGTGGCCACTGCATGGACAGAGGAGACGTTCACAATCGCCCCGCCCGCGGCTTTCAGCAAGACGTATCCCAATTTGGCCCCCAGGAAGGCCGGCCGAAGGTTGCAAGCCATCACCAGGTCCCATTCTTCCACCGTGGTTTCCACCAGAGGCTTGGCAATCTGATAAGCGGCGTTGTTCACCAGCGCGTCCAGCTTAGGCGAAAAACGGGATGCCTGCGCAAAGACCATTTCCAGGTTCTCAGGCTTTGCGATATCGGTCTGAATATAGAGACCGTCCGCAGGGAAATCCGC
>JAAZPN010000174.1 GCA_012797215.1 Chloroflexota bacterium
GGGTGGGTTGTACTTGAAGCCGCCGTCATCGGGCGGGTTATGGGAAGGCGAAATGACCACGCCATCCGCCAGGTCGTTCTGCCTGCTGGCGTTGTAGGTGAGGATGGCATGGGAAATAACCGGCGTGGGCGTGTAACGCATGTCCGCGTGGATCATGATTTCCATGCCGTTGCCGGCGAATACCTCAATCGCGCTGTAAAGCGCCGGCTCAGAAAGGGCGTGCGTATCCATCCCGATGAAGAGCGGACCGCTGATGCCGGCCAGCTTACGATACTCAAAAATCGCCTGGCTGATGGCCAGCACGTGGTCCTCATTAAAGCTGCCGCTGAGCGAGGAGCCGCGGTGACCGCTGGTGCCGAAGACCACTGATTGATCTGGATTTTGCGGGTCTGGATGCAGGGTGTAATAAGAGGAGATCAGGCGCGGGATGTTAACCAGCGCTTCAAGTGGGGCGGGTTTACCGGCCAGGGGATGGATGGGCATAACTTCTCCTTTTATGCGGAAGCCGGCGGAAAGCCGCCTTCCTGAAACATTTCATTCAGCTCTTTGCGTTGGTTTGGGTATTCGCGGTTCTGGTTGTATTCGGAAAGGTCCCCGATTTTTCCCGGGTAGCCAATCGCGGCCATGCAGTGAATGCTGTATTCTTCCGGGATGTGCAGCTCAGCGCGGGCTCGGTCGTGGTCAAAACCGCCCATCGGGTGCACAACCAATCCCATGGCAACCCCTTGCAGGGCCAGATTTTCAAACGCCAGGCCGGTATCAAAGGCGTGGGTGCTGATTTCCTTGCCTTTAGGTGAGATTCTATTGGAGAGCACAACCAGCAGCACGCTGGCACGCACGCTCCATTCCTGATTCCAGATATCCAGCAGCGAGAAGAAATGGTCAAACTGCTCGGTATTGCGGTGGGCGTAGAGAAAGTACCATTCCTGGAAATTGCCAGACGAGGGCGCCCAACGAGCGGCCTCAAACAGGCGCAAAAGCTCTTCCTGCGGCAAGGCTGCCCCGCTCATTGCCCGGGCAGACCAACGGTTAATAATGAAATCCTCAATTGGATAGAGGTTTTTTCGATAATCCCGCACCTTAATCTCAGAAATATTCATACAAGCTGCCTTTTGGGTATTTTTGTCTTACTGATGGAATTTTATCACAGCGCGAGCTAAAAAAAGACCCTGGAAGGGGTGCTTTCAGGGTCTTTTTATCGTTGGGACGTGCTGGTTTACTTGATGGCGTAGGTCAGGTTCACATCGTAAGTGATGACAATCTGCCCGGCGGAAATCGGTACTGAGGGTTCCAGGCCGGAGGCTCCGCCGCCGCCCATGCCGTACGCGCTGTAAGGCTGCACGTAACTCGAATTGGTGGCGCTGATGGCCTGCACTTCACCAAGCTGCACGCCGGCGACGCCAGCCACAGACAGGGCTTTGCTCTGAGCGTCTTTGATTGCCAGGTCGCGCGCGCTGGCGAGCGCGGTCTCGCGGTCTGCGATGTCAAAGTTGATGCCG
The DNA here is from genome assembly GCA_012797215.1 of Chloroflexota bacterium. The sequence goes on from JAAZPN010000174.1 coordinate 1,500, forward strand.
TAGATGTTGTTCGCGCCTGAAGTGATCGCGACATCCAGCAGCTTGCCGAGCTTGCTCAGGTCCCGCACGGTGACGTAAACGGTATTATCTACCACATAGACTGTGCCAGTTATCTGACC
>JAAZPN010000175.1 GCA_012797215.1 Chloroflexota bacterium
CTGCCAATCAGTCAATGTTTGCGCGGCAAAGCCTTCTTTACTGACCTCTCCGCTGACATTCACTTCGATGAGCACGTCTAATGGGTCTAATTCAGGCGAGCGCGATTGGGACAACAGTGCCGCCAGTTTGAGGCTGTCCACGGAATGCACTCGCGAGACTTTGTTTGCTATCAGTTTTACTTTCCGGCTTTGGATATGTCCGACAATATCCCAGCGTATATTCGGCAGGTCAATCAAGTCGTCGATTTTGACTGCCGCTTCCTCCGCGTAGTTTTCTCCAAAACAACGCAAACCGCACCCATAGGCGGCCCGAATCAACGCTTCTGGCTGCCGTTTGGAAACTACCACAATTTCCACATCCTCCGGGCGCCTTCCCACCTTTGCCGTGCTTTCGGCTACAGCCTTAAGAACCCGGACAAGCCTCTCCGCGATTTGGGTATTACGTTCAGGTGCTATCTTAGTGTTCATGCGGTTTCAAACCAATCAGCACCGCGAAGCGCCCAGTGATACCTTTTTCCTTGCGATAAGAATACCACTCGTTGAGGTGTTCCGCGGTGCACAGTCCGGACTGTTCAACCTGCTGGACTCCGGCTTCGCGCAGGCAATACGCGTTCGCGCGCCATAAGTCCAGGTATAACGAACCGCCCCGCTCCGAAAAGAAATTCTTGCTCTCCTGCCCAAAAGTCTTGTTAAAGCGCTCTAATACCTCATTGCCCACCTGGTAACAATCTCCGCAAATTGAGGGGCCAATCCCAGCCAAAAGCGACGCCGGGTCAGAGTTAAAGCGCTCCCGCATGTAGTTCACCGCGATTTCAGCAATTCTTTGCACCGTGCCCTGCCAGCCCGCGTGCACCAAACCCACGATGTGTTTACAGGGGTCGTAAAACACCAACGGAACACAGTCCGCGAAACGCATAATCAGGGTGACATCGGGATTGTCGGTGAAAATGCCATCTGCCGGTTGGTGTTTCTGGTCGCGCGGTCTCGCTTGGTCCGAATAAACCATTGTCGTGCCGTGTACTTGCCAAACATCAAAACGACTTTCATAGGGTCGTCCAAAAATCTTGAACAAGAGCTGGTGGTTCTCAAGCACCGCTTCAGGTTTATCCCCGACGGTTCCACCAAGGTTTAGTGCTGTATACGCGCCAGTGCTGGTGCCGCCCAGGCGCGTAAAGACCGCATGATCCAATTGATTGGAAGGGAAACTCTCAAAGCTGTAATACCGAAAAGCGCCTGCGTCGTGTCTGATCATTCCTGCTTCTCCGGAAGGATAACTGCCCCATGCGTGAGCGCATAACGCTTTTCAAGCTGCAGCCTGCTGGCCTGAACGCTGCTCTCCACCAGAGGGTAACCAAGCCAGGCGGTGAAAAACCCAAACAGCGCTCCTGTCGCGACGCGCAAATCTGGCGTGCTTTCCCTGACCGGGAACCAACTCAGGAAGCGCAAACCCATTTGGCTGACCAACTGCGTGCCTCCATCCAGGGCAATAGGAAAGATACCAACCGCTACCCAGATATACCAGGGGATTTCCCTTATTCGGCGTCCCGAAAGGGCAAAGATCAACCCGAAAAGCAGGATGGATAGATAAATCGCGACATCCCGTTGACAAAGCGCGATCTTGTACCCCATGATTTCATTCCCCAGAAAGTTTGAAGCCGCGCGGGAATCCATTTCGTCTATGCCGCTGGCTTCAGACAGGCTTTGGAAGCCCTCCAGGCGCGCAAGTTCTCTGGGGTAAACCAGCTGTTCACCAAAAAGGAAAAAGGAACGATATGCCAGCTGGTGGCAAACCGGTCGGTAAAAACTGTAGATAGCGCGGGCTGCTGGTTCCAACCTGAGCTTCATGAGTGCTGGCGCAAGAAAAGCCAAGCCCAAATATAGAATAACCAGAAAATTAAAAAGCATGACGTAATGCCTGCCAAACCAAAGCGAAAACTTTTCCCTCTTAGTAAATGCGCTGGGTTGGGTGTACTGCCGCAGCACCCATTTGTTGCCAGTAGACCGCGCGTCCGCAATTTTTCCGTGGGTTTCTCTTAAGGCTGTACGAATATCTTCCGTTTCAAAGCGCTCGCTCAGGAAATACGGTCCAATTTCAAGCCTTGGAACCTGGCTGCCAAACTCTTTGCGCAAATAAGCGCTTTGGTCAATATCAACGCAGGTCAGTTGGTTTGGGAATTCGCTTGAAAGCTCGCTAAGCTGAGCAGCGACAGCCTTGTTTTGCTCCGTCAGCGACGGACGGGTGTACAAAAACACCTGAATGACGTCATCGTTCATCACCGTGTTAATGTCTCTTCACAGCCTTCAGAAAGCTACAGGCGGTCGAATCATTTTTTTAGTAAAAAACTTCCACGCGCGTGGAATTCTTTCCGCCATCACTGACAGTCAGTTCTCCCGGGTAGTAAGTCACAGCGGGGTTAGTCCAGCGCCATATCCACTTCGCGTCTTCAGGCAGACAATTGATGCAGCCGTGTGAAAGGGCCGTGCCAAAGTTGTTATGCCAGAACGCGGCATGAATCGCGGAGCCTTCACCGTGGAAGAGCGTAGTCCAGCCGATACCGGCGGTATCGTACGCAATTAATCCACCCGCGCTCATATGCGTGGAAATCATTTTGCGCCAAATCAAGGTAGTTCCAAGTGGTGTAGATGGACCTCCCGAGGAAACTTCGCAGAAATAAACTTCCCTTCCGCCTTCCAGGCAAGAAAGAGTCTGGTAGTTCATATTGATGCGGATGAGCTTATCGCCAACATCTGGATGGATTGGCGTGATTTCGTCATCATTAATCGGCCGACACGCGCTGGCGTCCACCCAGTAAGAATCCGGTTCGGCGCCCCATTTTTCAGTCAGAAGATACTCGGTGATTCCATTTTCCTGACGCACATCGTAAGCCCAAAAAACCTGGCTGTAATAAATGCGCGGTTTGTTTACTTCACGGATCCAATAGGAGGCTGCGGGTGAACGTAAGGGTTTAATATCCACCAACGGCACCGTAATCTCAATCCACATGCCCGTGCTTCCATCTGGATTAACCGGCAAAGCCGACAAAGGCTGATTGGGGATATTCTTGACCGGTTGAATCATGGAAGACTGCAGATAGCCGCCCGGGGTTTCCACCCAGCGCTGGTTGTAAACGTTCAGGTCCAGTTGATTGGCCACGACTTCCCGATTCCAAATTAACACGTCATCCCGCCAAACCATGCCAGCTTCGGGAGCGTTCACATTCGGCTCAGTTTTGAGTTTAAACCAGGCGCCTTCCATTCCTACGCAAATTCTGCCCAGCTTTTCGGCCTGCGGGAACTGACCGGCCGCGGCGGCAAAGACGCCTTTTGGTCGCGGCAGCATCATCGCGCCAACGAACATGCCGGAAAGTTTGAGGAATTCTCTGCGGGTTAATTTATTTACAGGTTTCATGCGGCTATTATACCGGACAGATTATTTTGTTTTTTCCAGGGTTTATACGCCGTTGAATTAATAGCGGCGTTCGCTGCGCGATTCCTCGCGCTCGATGTCCTTTTGCTTGATGGACTCACGCTTATCGTACTGCTTCTTGCCTTTCGCGATGGCAATCTCCAGCTTGGCGCGGCCTGCCTTCAGGTACACGCGGACGGGCACAATGGTCATGCCTTTAATCCGAACCGCGTCCCACAATTCCTTTATTTCCCGCTTGTGCAGCAGCAGTTTGCGTTCGCGGTCAGGGTCGTGCTGATAGGCGCTGGCATGCTCGTAGGGCGCTACATGCGCGCCAACCAACCAGGCTTGTTTGCCATCTGTGCGCACATAAGCTTCTTGCAGGCTAATCTGACCCTTGCGGATGGATTTAATCTCTGTTCCGCGCAGCTCAAGCCCTGCTTCAAAAGTCTCTTGCAAAAAATATTCAAACCGCGCTTTGCGGTTGGTAGAAACGGTCTTAACATCCATAAGCACCTATTTTAACATAAAGAGCAGGCTTGCTGCCTGCTCCTGGTGGGCATCGGATGACTCCCGATCACCCCACCAGCACGCTTGAGCGCGGATAGTTATCCCCGCCTCAGGATGGCGATCAGCGTCAGGAAGACTCCCAACCCTGCCAGCACCACAATCACCAGCCCCAGCGGCAGACCGCCGGGCGCCGTGTTGCCGGTGATGTTTTGATAGGTGGGCAGATTCAATGCCGGCGGTTCGGTGAAGGTTGGCAGCCGGGAAGGCTGCATTGTGTAAATAAACTGCGCCGCGAGCGTGGGATCTATCGTTTTGGTGATGGCGGGCGTGGCTGTGGCAGGTGGTTCCAAAAGCGGGATTGGTCCGCCAATCACATCCACGTTATTCGCAAAAACCCAACCTCGACCCCCGGGACCACCCGGATATTCAATCTGAATGTACTGGTCATAGTAACCGTAAGCCTTTGCTTCCTGCCCCACCAGCATCACCCCAACCAGCTCGTAAATCGAGCCTGGTCCGGAACGCACATTGATTGGGTCATATTCTGTGGTAGTCAACAATACACGAATGTACGCGCCGCGCGGCGAACTAGTGACGGTCGGGATGGACACGGTCGGAAATTGCGCCAAAACAGGCTGCTCTAATACCGGCAGCAGGCTCAGTGCCGTCAGAATAACAACCAGAAAGAACGAAAGCAGCCAAAGGTTTCGATGTTTTTTCACAAAACTCATAAAATCTATCCTTGCTTACAGATAACCCGATTATAATCTATCTGCAATCCTAAAGAAGGCAGCTATGACACCTCGCATTTATCATGGAAGTTTTTCACCCGAAGATATCGCGCGTGACCTGATTTCTTATTTTCATCGCGGCAACTATCAGGTTCAGCGCATCGGCAGCGTGGATAATATGGCTGTACAGATTGCCACGCGCAGAAACTTGACCAGCGGCGGCGCGACAGCGCTGACAGTGAATCTACAAAAGGTCGCGGATGGCGTGAGCGTGCAGCTTTCAAACCAGGCCTGGTTTGGTTTGGCTGCCAGCCTGGGGATGACCGCCCTTAGCGCTTTGCGCAATCCCTGGACGCTGATTGGACGCATGGATGACATTGCTCAGGATGTTGAATCGCTGCAGCTTCAGGACAACGTCTGGCAGGTGATTGACGCTTTCGCGCGCCAACACGGAACCGGACACGAACTTAGCAAGCGTCTGGCGCGGACTGTCTGCCCGTACTGCCTGACCGCCAATCCGGTAGCCTCTGCGCGCTGTCTGGCATGCGGCGCCCCGCTTGGTGAAAACCAGCCTTCCACCTGTGCCAAGTGCGGCTTTATTCTTGAGAATAAAGAGAATACTTGCCCCAACTGCGGTCAGCCGCGAACTTAAGTTTCTATTTCGGCTCCCCACCCGCTCGGGTTGGGCATCAGCCGCCAAGTCTTTCATATTTTATCAAGGCCGCAGAAATAGCGCGCGGTCCACAGACAAAAAGGAATAATCATCATGATTCAGATTGTGGCAGACACTACCTGCGGCATACCATTGGACCAACTCCTTGCAAAGGGCATCCATGTGCTTCCTCAAATAATTACCTTTGGGGATGCATCCTATCGGGATGACATCGAAATTGACACAGACACGTTCCTGGAAAAATTGATAGCTGCCAAACAGCTGCCAGGAACTGCTGCCCCACCGCCCGCATTATACGGCCCAATTTACAAATCCATTCTTGATGCTGGAGATATTGCGTTGGTGATCACCCCCTCAGAAAAGGTCAGCGGCACATACCGCAGCGCACTGGTTGCCGCTGAAGAATTCCAGAGCGAGCGAATTCATGTCCTTGATACCGGAACAATTGCCGGCGGTCTTGGTTCGCTGGTTCTCCAAGCCCAGCTCTGGGCTCAGCAAGGCATGGATATCGAGACACTCAAAAGCAGCTTGCGCCTGATGGCAGCCCGCGAGAAAGCGTTCTTTGTGGTCGATACATTGGAGTATCTGTATAAAGGCGGCAGAATTGGCGGAGCGTCGCGTCTGTTTGGCAGCGTCCTGCAAATAAAGCCCATTTTGACTGTGCGGGGAGGACAGGTGGAACCCTATGAAAAGGTCCGCACCTTAAAGCAAGCCCTTGCAACTATCATTGAAATTGACCTGGCGGTGTGCAGGAACAACCCCAACGCCCACCTGACAATCAGCCACTGCGCCGCGGAAGAACAAGCAAAACAATTAAAAGTGCGTCTGGAACGTGAGTTAGGGCTTAGTGATATACCGGTCTTTGTTGTCCCACCAGCAATTGTTGTGCATGCCGGCCCTGGTGTGATTACGACCAGCTGTTTCAGCGTTCCAGAATAAAGCAGAACATCACAACCAGAGTCTTATTAACCTGAAAGCAGCGCCTCAAAGGGCGCTGCTTTTATTAACCTTAATCCCCCAAGGCAGAGGCAAGCTCAGCTCGGTCATCAGTCTACGCGAATTGAGAATCGCGCAAACGTTTACATCCACTCCGCGTCTGTCGGGTCAAGATTTTTAAGGAAAACACGCGTGCGCTCACCCGCCATCATCGACGCGACCGTTTCCCGCCATTTTTGGTAATGAGCGCTTTGTTGATGCGCTGCCTGGTCATCTTTACTTCGATAAACTTCCACCAAACGGAAGCTGTTGGGGTCGTCAATCTCCTGAAAAAAATCAAATCGTACCACGCCGGCTTCCAAGCGGCTGTTCTCAGCGTTGTAACGGGTGATGGCAATAAAATCATCAACGCACTCTGGCAGAACATGAATGGAAACGATAACAGTGAACATAATACGCTCCTTGAAACAGGCATTTCTGCGTTTTACGACAAATTACGCGATGGTATGATTGTACCTGATGAATAGCGCAGACTCCTTTCCAGACCCATCCACATGGATCCTGTATGTCGATGCAGACCTTGTGGTGGTAAACAAGCCCTCAGGTCTGCTTTCAATCCCGGATGGCTACCACCCTGAACTTGCGCACCTCTCCCAGGCGCTTGCCCCAATTGTTGGAAAGCTTTGGATTGTGCATCGACTGGACCGCGAAACCAGCGGAGTGGTGCTGCTCGCGCGCAATGCCCAAGCGCACCGAAAACTGAACGAGACCTTCCGCCAACGCTCGCTCCAAAAGAACTACCGCTGTTTTGCCGCCCCCA
>JAAZPN010000176.1 GCA_012797215.1 Chloroflexota bacterium
AGCGCCTTCCCTGTTGACCTTTGTGCCGTCGTGGCAAGGGGGCAAAAAATTCCTTTGTTGCCTGCCGGGAGATTGCTTCAGTCGCTGGCGCTCCCTCGCAATGACGAACCCTCCGTCATCGCGAGGAAAGAAGCGCTCTCCCTTCGACGACCAGGCTGCCGCGCAATCATTCTCAATTTGCTCAAAGCGCTTGACAAGATGCCTGCATAAGAATATAGTTCAGCCTGTTTAACTATTAAGTGAGGTTAATTGTGTCTGACCCCCTTTTCTCTTTAATGGTTGCTTACGCGGAAAGAGCAATGAAACTTTCCATGGCTGCCGTCCGGCAGTTCAGCCGCCAAAACGAGCTTTCCACGGCGCAAATTAACGCGCTCTATTACTTGCTTGATTCGCCGCACGCCTCGATTATCGGTTTTGCCTCCCACTTCGGCTTCACTAAAGCGGCTGCATCCCAGGCGGTGGACCGACTGGTTGAACGCGGGCTCGTAAGCAGGAAAGTTGACCCTTCAGATAGACGCGTTAAACAGCTCTGCCTCACGCCGCTGGGCAAAGAGAAAGTCGCGCAAGCCAGCCAGGCCAGGCGGGCCTGGCTCAACGACCTGATTGAAAGCTTTACCCCCGAACAAAAGTCTGCCCTCCAGCCTTCTTTCCAGGTTCTGCTTGATGGCATTAATCGTGTTTTCTCGGAATCCAACAACTCGTAATTCTTTCACACGGAATAAGTTATGAAACGACTCTTACCTTATATAAAACCATACTGGCTTCTCATTTTGCTGGCGCTGGGCTTGTTATACGTGATGGCCAGCACCAACCTCGCCCTGCCGGACTACCTTTCGCAGATTATTAATATTGGTATCCAGCAAAACGGCATCAATACGCCTGTCCCGGAAACAATCCGCGCGTCTTCAATCGAAAAAATCGCGCTCTTTCAAACCGAACAGGAGCGCGCTGAGACCTTAGCCGCCTTTGAACGTATTGAACCCGGCACGCCCGAATCCGCAGCGCTGGTGCCTTATTATCCCGGAGCTTCTCTGCAGCCGGTTTATAAACTTAAGCCCCTGGACGCCGCCGCCACAACTTCTTTGGAAAATGTGCTCACCAAGCCGCTTGTCATTCTGTTCGGCTTTCAGATGATGGAGCAAAATCCGGAACAGGCGGGCAGCTTGCTCAGCCCGGAGCTCGCGGAAAGGCTGAAATCACTACCTGCTGGAACCGATCCCCTCAGTCTGTTCTCGCAACTAACGGAGGCGCAAGCCGCGCAGGTCAAGGCAGCCATCACGCAGCACCTGAACACGCTGGAAGGCGCCATCTTGCGCCAGATGGCTGTGCGCGCCGTTGGGAACGAGTATTCCGCGCTCGGTGTTAATCTGCAGAAGAACCAGACCAACTACATTCTCAGCATTGGCATCCGCATGATTCTGATGGCGCTCCTGGCAGTCGCGACTTCCATCATGGTCAGCTATCTTGCCTCGCGCACCTCGGCTGGCGTTGCCCGCGATATCCGCGCGGCCGTGTTCGAAAAAGTTTCAAGCTTCTCCAGCGCGGAATTCAACAACTTTTCCACAAATACCCTGATTACCCGGACAACTAACGATGTCAGCCAGGTTCAGCAGGTCATTTTCATGGTCATCCGCATGGCCTTTACTGCGCCAATGATTGGCATCGGCGGCGTCATCCGCGCGATCGATAAAAGTCCGAACATGTGGTGGCTGATAGCCCTGGCCGTCGGCATCCTGGTGATGTTCATCATGCTGGCATTCGCGTTGGCCGTGCCAAAATTTAAAATTATGCAAAGCCTGGTGGACCGCATGAATCTGGTTATTCGCGAAAACCTTTCAGGTTTGATGGTGGTACGCGCCTTCAACAAACAGGATTTCGAGGAAGAGCGTTTTGATAAAGCCAACGAAGAAGTAACGGGCACGCTGCGCTTTATCGGTCGGGTGATGACCACCATGTTCCCATTCATCATTCTGATTATGTCCGGATTGAGCGTGGCTATCATTTGGGTAGGCGCGCGCGAAGTCGCGGCCTCCACGCTGCAGGTCGGCAACCTGATAGCCTTCATGCAGTATTCCGCCCAAATCATGTTTTCGTTCATGACCTTGTCCCTGTTGTTTATTTTCATCCCGCGCGCGGCAATTTCCGGCGACCGCATCGCCGATGTGCTCGAAACCCCCATTCTTATTCGCGACCCAGAAGAACCCCAGCAGCTGCCCGAACCGGTGCAGGGAAAGGTGGAATTCATGGATGTGGATTTCAGGTACCCAGGCGCTGAAGTCGACGTTTTGCATGATATCAGCTTTACAGCCTTGCCCGGGCAAGTGACCGCGTTGATTGGCTCCACCGGCAGCGGCAAATCTACGGTAGTGAACCTGATACCGCGCTTCTTCGAGGTCAGCAAAGGCAGCATCCAGATAGATGGCGTTGACATTCGCGAAATAAACCAGCACGACCTGCGCCGGCACATTGGGTTTGTACCGCAAAAGGGTCTGCTTTTTAGCGGAACAATCGACAGCAACATGCGTATTGGCGATCCAAACGCGGAAGACGCAGCTGTGCGGGAAGCCTTAGAAACTGCCCAGGCCGCTGATTTTGTGTTTGGAACACCGCAAGAATTGGAAGCGGAAGTAGCACAGGGTGGCACGAATTTCTCTGGAGGCCAAAAACAACGCCTTTCCATCGCGCGGGCTTTGGTAAAAAAACCGCCAATATACATCTTTGACGACAGTTTTTCGGCCCTGGATTTTAAGACTGACGCAACCTTGCGCAGAGAACTGAAGAAAAAAGTTGGAGCAAGCACAGTCCTGATTGTGACCCAGCGCGTGGCCACAGCCAAAAATTCAGACCAAATTCTGGTTTTGGATAATGGCAGGCTGATTGGCCGGGGCACGCATCAGGAACTGATGAAAACCTGCCAGACTTATCAGGAAATTGCCAGCTCTCAGCTCAGCCAGGAGGAATTGGCATGAACAACCAAAAGCAACCCGAAAACAAAAAACCTGAGGAGGTTGCTGCCGTCAGACCTCCAGTGAAAAGGGCTCCGAACCCGTCCATCCACCGCGGCGGCGGCCCGGCGGCATTAATGCCCGGGGAAAAAGCGCAAAATTTTAAAGGCAGCATGAAGCAGCTGCTGGCCTATCTGGGCAAGTACAAACTGGCGATCCTCATCGTCATGGTCATTGCCTCAGTCTCCGTGGTCTTTTCCATTTTTGGCCCCAAGATTCTCGGCCAGGCTACCACCGCGCTTTATGAGGGTGTTTCACGCATGATCGCGGGAGATCCGCGCGGGATTGATTTTGCCGAAATCGGCCAATTCTTGCTGCGGGTGCTCGCGCTCTACCTCGGCTCGGCACTCCTGGACCTCATCCAGGGCTTCATGATGACCTCAATCTCAGCGGACATCACGTACCGCTTCCGCAAGGAAATCGCGGAGAAAATCAACCGCCTGCCCATCAGCTTCTTTGACCATATCACTCACGGCGAGGTGCTGTCACGCGTCACCAACGATGTGGATACCATTAGCCAGACGCTGAACCAAAGCCTTTCACAGATGATTACGTCGCTGGTGAGCGTGGTTGGCATCCTGATCATGATGTTTACCATCAATGTGCAAATGACTCTGATCGCGTTGACTATCGTGCCGCTTTCGCTTCTCATCATCCGCTATGTGGTCAAACACTCGCAGCGTTATTTCCGCAAACAGCAAGAATATCTCGGGCATATCAACGGGCACATCGAAGAAATGTACAGTGGTCACGTGGTCGTGAAGGCCTTTAACGGCGAAGCTGAAAGCATCGCCAAGATGAAAGGACTGAACGAGTCACTGTACGACAGCGCCTGGAAAGCCCAATTGCACTCAGCTTTCATCATGCCGACCATGCGCTTTATCGGCAACCTGGGTTACGTAGCGGTGGCAATATTGGGCGGCTACCTGGTCATCCGTAAAGAATTGAGCATTGGCAACATCCAGGCTTTCATCCAATACATGCGCAGCTTCCAACAGCCGCTGATGAACATCGCGAACATCTCGAACATCCTTCAGCAAACCGCCGCG
>JAAZPN010000177.1 GCA_012797215.1 Chloroflexota bacterium
CGGTGTGGCAATCTGCCTGTGTGCTGCAGCAGTATCAGCACAGCAACGCGCGGCATTACGATCATGCTTCTAAAGGGGTTGTCATTCTGAGCCGCAGGCGAAGAATCCTGGTGGAAGAGCACAAAGATCCTTCGCTGACGGCCAGCCCCCAATAGGGGGTCAGGATGACAAGATCAGACTCGTGAGGGCGGACAAGCGCCGCGCCTCATTTCCATGCGCACCCGCAAATTCCATGCGTAGATTCGGAGTACAATAAGGGTTGCCCCGGCACAGCCTGCCTGCAGGTCTATGCTGGCACGCTCTGCCGATTGAGGAAGACCCGATGAAAAATACCCTTTCCAGGCTCGCATTATTCGCGCTGATTTGCGCGCTGTTGGTCGCCTGCGCGGGCGCAGCCCCCCAGCCCACCCCCGCGCCCACCGCGACTAACACGCCTACCACGCCCCCACCCACGGATACGCCCGCGCCCACCCTGACCGCAACCCATACCGAGGTGCCCACCGAGACCGTCACGCCCACCCGGACAAAGGTCCCCTTTGCCGGGTTCATGCAGCTCTTCAGCCTTTATCGCGCCTGGAGCAACAACGGAAAGACCTATTTCTACTTCCTGCAATCCAACTTTCCGGGCACCATGTACGCCCGCGCCGACAGCTACGACCTGGTCTGCAATCCCGATCCGAAATACCCGCTGCACATGCAGTGTGAAAGTGAGCAGGAAATCTTTGGGCAGGACGAGATGACCTTCACCTTTTTCACCGATGAAGACCGCCAGGACCTTGTGCACACTCAAAAATTCTTAACCGGTCTGGTGAACGATATTGTCTACTACCACAATACGGACTGCCCGGACCGCGGCAAGAACGTCCACTGCGAGTCTGAGTACCGCTTATACGACGGGCGCTGCTACTACGCGCATACCTGCTATGACGACTGCGGTTTGTATTATTCCCGCGATAATATTCCCGAAGTCTGGAACGAATTTCAGGGCTTCACCACGCCCTGCAATTGAGTGATTCATGAAAATCCTGCGCAAAGTCCTCCTCCTATGTCTGCTAGTGTTGCTGTTGGCAGCCTGTACATTCAGCGCCGCCCCGACTGTCACGCCTCTTCCCAGCGCCACCCATACACTGGCCGCGACCGCCACCAACACCCCCGCGCCTACCGAAACCCCTACCCCAGAACCCAGCCCGACAGAAACCCCCGCGCCCACAGCCACCAATACACTGATTCCATTTCCCGGTTTTTCGCATCTTTTTGAGTTCAATAAAGCGTGGATTGCCAATAACCAGACCTTTTTTTACTTTCTGAACTCGCAAGTGAATATGAATGTATACGGCATCATTGCCGGGGAGTATCCTTTCTCATGCAGCCCCGACCCAATGTATCCAAACCATATGAAATGCTCCAGCGACTTCACGGATTGGAAAAAGTCCTGGGTTGAGTTTGTTTTCTACGCGGACGAAGCCCGCACGCAGGAAGTGGACCGGCGCACATTTTTTACGGGTCTCAGTGATGAAGCCCGCGGCATCCCGGAAGGCTGCGAGGCTGAATTCCGGATTTATGATGGCAAGTGCTACGTCGCCTACACCTGTTACGATTCGCTTGGCAACTACCTCTATTCCTTCAACAATTATCCGCCGAACGGCAATTTTGAGGGCTTTACTGGCATATGCCCCGGATGGTAAACACTCAAAGACGCAAACAGCGGCTGCAGAAGCAGCCGCTGTTTATTTACTGGTCAGAAATCAGTATTGATATATCCCACCGCCGATGAACTCGCGAATAACCGAGTTTTCCGGCACGATGCTGTCATCGACAACCGCGTCAATCTCGGCAAACAGCGCGTTCACGCGCGCCGCTCGCTCGTAGGCATCCTGATGGAGCGGGTCATCCCGGTATTCTTCCGTCCAGCGCGCAAACTCAGCGCCAAGCTTGGCTTTATAGAGCGGCAGCTCGTAGGGCATGGCGCTGTTCACAATGGTATCCACGGCGTTTACGTACGGGATAATGTGGCGCAGTTCGCTGCTGCGCACATAATGCCAGTGCAGCAGGGTGCGGGTTGGGTCATAAGCCCGGTGCGAGGCGTCCCGCAGCATGCGGCGTATCAGCCGGATATCGGTCCAGCGCGCATAATGCCCCGCGCTGTCTTTTAGCTGCAGCAGCGGCTCGATGTACAGCTTGAACTTCATTTCAGCTGGGATGGAGACCGTCATCTCGGGATACAAGCCGTGCAGACTGTCAATCAGAATGATTTCGTTTTTCGCCAGCCGCATTGGGGTATGGTCTTTGATGCTCTTGCCAGTTCTGAAATCGTAATAGGGGATGCGCACTTCCTGGCCGTCAAAAAGCGCGCTTAGATGTTGGTTAATCAACTCCATGTCCAGGGCCTGGGGGGTTTCAAAATCGTAATCCCCAAATTCATCTTTGGGGTGCAATTCCAGGTCGTGGAAGTAATGGTCCACATTCAGCGTTACCAAGCGCAGGTTTTCGCGCGCCAGTTGTTCACCCAGCTTGATTGTGGTGGTGGTCTTGCCGCTGGAAGAAGGGCCGGCAATAAACACCATGCGCACCTCATCTTTGCGGTTGAGCACCAGGTTTGCGGCGTTTTCCACATCTTCATGGTAGGCGGCTTCCGCGGCGGTCACGATTTGATGCAGGCTGCCCCCGCGTATGTGCGCATTCAAGCGTTCGGTGGTATGCACATCGTGGCTGCAAGCCCAGTCCAAAACGCCCCACAGCTTGGCCCAGGGGATATTGCTGGAGGGCTGCTGGTCCGGCTCTCTGCGTTTTTCGCGCTGGCGCGCGCGTTCATCCCGGTAGAGAATGTACGCTTTCGCGACCCGGGCGTGCCCGTTCTCAATCAGGATTTTTTCGACCATGTCCTGGATTTGTTCGATGCTGGGGGATTCGCCGGCGGGGTTATTCTGCTCCAGCAGCGCCACTACCTGCGCAGCCAGTTCTTCCGAGGTTTTGCGGTCCCGGCCGCCAACGGCGACAGCCGCCCGGTAGATTGCGTTGGTGATGCGTTCGGGCGTGAAGGGCACGAGGGTCCCGTTGCGTTTGACGACGTGGGTGATCTGACTCATAGGCTCCTCCGTGGTGAGTTTGAGCTGATGCTGGGATTATAGCACGCGCGCGGGATACTTCCGCCCCAGACCTGCCTAATTAGCTTTCCAACGGCAGGCTTATGACCGCCGTTGAACCTTCGCCCGCCCGGCTTTCCAGA
>JAAZPN010000178.1 GCA_012797215.1 Chloroflexota bacterium
ACCCGCGACATCCTGGGCGAAGAGGGTTTGGGTGTGGACGAACAAGGCTTCTTTGAGAGCATGGAAGCGCACCGCGTCGCCAGCGGCGCCGGCAAGGCTTTTGGAGCGATGGGCGGGCAGGACGTCGAAAACTACACCCAGGTGCTGCAGAGTCTTGTCAGGCAGCACGCGCTTACAGACTCTGGCAGCGCGTACGACCCATATGACCGTTACGTGGTTCCCTCCACTGTGCTGGCGCTCTTTCAGAACGCGCAGCCTGTGCAGCAGGTCCAGGCGGGCGATGAGGTGGAAGTGCTGCTGGGAGATACCAGCTTTTACATCGAATCCGGCGGACATGTCTCGGATACCGGCAAAATCACTTCTGACCCAGGCGGCAATTGGGAAATTGAGGTCTCCGAAGTGCGCAAACCTGCCGCGGGCGTAATTGTCCACGTCGGGCGTGTGGTTTTTGGTTTACCGACCGTTGGAGAAAAGGCTTTTGCCCGGGTGGACGCTCAGCGCAGGAAAGCCACCATGCGCAACCATACCGCCACGCATCTATTGCACGCCGAGCTGCGCAAAGTGCTCAGCGATCAGGTACGCCAGGCGGGCTCGCTGGTCGCTCCCGACCGACTGCGCTTTGACTTCAATTACCCATCCGCGATTACCCACGACCAACTGCGGCGCATTGAGAAGGGTGTGAACGATGCCATCCTGGGCGAGTATGACCTGAATATTACGGTCAAGCCGTTGGAAAAAGCGATTAATGAAGGCGCCATGGCGCTCTTTGGCGAAAAATATGGCCAGGAAGTGCGCACGATTAAGATTGGTGACGAAGAAACCATTTCCTACGAGCTGTGCGGCGGCACGCATGTGCACAATACCAGTGAAATTGGCCTGTTCCTGATTATCAGCGAAAGCAGCGTGGCTGCCGGCATCCGCCGAATTGAGGCCGTGACCGGACATCAGGCTTACGCCTTCGCGCGCGAACGCATGAACCTGCTGCAAGAAGCGGCCCAAAGCGTGGCCGCTGCCCCGACCGAGCTGCCAGCCAGGGTGCAAGCGCTGCAAACCGAACTTGAAAAGGCGGAAAAGCGGATTGAACAGCTGAGCGCGCAAATCGCTCAGGAGGCGTTTAACCGCCAGCTTGACCAGGTGCAGATGATTAACAGCGTGCCAGTGTTTACAGCCATCGTACCGGGGGCTGGCGCGGAAATGCTGCGCAGCCTGGCGGACCAATTCCGACAGCGTTATCCGTCAGGCGTGGTCGCGCTCGCGTCAGTATTGGATGAAAAACCGTTGATTGTCGCGGCGGTCACACCTGACTTAATTAAGCTCGGGCTGAAAGCTGGCGACCTGGTGAAACGCGCAGCGGCGGTAGTGGGTGGAGGCGGAGGCGGGAAACCTGAACTAGCGCAAGCTGGCGGCAAGGACCCGAGCAAGCTCCCCGAAGCGCTGGACCAGGTGGCGGCGTATGTAGCGGAAATCTTAAAGTAAAGCCTGAGCATGCCCCAAGACATCACTCCCCTACGACAGCAGTATCTGGATATCAAGAAACAGTATCCTGACGCGATTCTGTTTTTCAGGTTGGGTGATTTTTATGAGACTTTTGACGACGACGCGCGTAAAGCTTCCGAAGCGCTTGATATCGTCCTGACCTCGCGACCGGTAGCAAAGGGCGTGCGCGTGCCCATGGCGGGCATCCCCTTCCATGCCGCTGATAATTATCTCGGCCGACTAATTGAAAAAGGCTACCGCGTGGCAATCGCGGAGCAGGTGGGCGGCCAACCGGATAAGGGTTTGTTCACGCGCGAAGTAGTACGCGTGGTTACTCCTGGCACTGTGGTGGAACCCGGTTTGCTCAGCGCTGGCAGGAATAATTACCTCGCGGCAGTCTGCCTGCAAGAAAATCGCGCCGGCATCGCCTATCTGGATATCACCACCGGCGAGTTTACTGGCACGCAAATTGAACTCGAGGAAGGCCTCAGCGCGGTGCGCGCGGAAATTATCCGCATCAATCCCGCTGAAACCTTGCGCTCGGATGCGCTGGAACTCCCGAACGGATTTCCTGGTACTGTTACACCCGTGCCAAGCTGGTACTTCGAAGCGGGACGCGCCGAGGAGCAATTGAAAAGCGTATTCGGCGTCGCCAGCCTGGATGGATTCGGCCTGAAAAGCATGCCGCTTACCGCGCGGGCAGCGGGCGCGCTGCTAAAGTATTTGCAAGAGACCCACAAAGAAGCTCTTATGGCTCTGAAGAGCTTTGGCACATACAGTCTGGGCGACTTTATGGTGCTGGACGCGGAGACTCGCCGGAACCTTGAATTGACCGAAACCTTGCGGGATGCAAAGGGAGAAGGCTCACTTTTATGGGTACTCGACCAGACCAAAACGCCCATGGGAAAACGCATGCTGCGCCAGTGGGTAAACAAACCGCTGCTTAACCTGGACGCGATTACGCAGCGGCTGGACTTGGTAGAAAACTTTTATCTGAATGGCGTGCTGCGCAACGAACTTATCCATGTGCTGAGCGCGTTTCATGATTTGGAACGCCTGGTGAATCGGGTGTGCTCCAACAGCATCCGACCTCCGGAAATGGTGAGTCTGCGCGAGGATCTAAGTTTGTTATCCAAAGTGCGCGCCCTTATCCCCCGGCAGCCAGCGCTTGAGCCCGTGCTTTCCGGGCTGCGTGAGTTCCCGGATGTGGTGAACTTATTAAACGAAGCCATCGTGGATGATCCGCCGGCTACATTGTCTGCCACCGGCATAATCAAACCAGGTTTTTCCTCTGAGCTGGATAATATCGTCACTTCCTCCCAACACGCGCGTGAATGGATAAATAACCTGGAAGGCGAAGAGAAAAAGCGCACCGGAATCAAGACTTTAAAGGTGGGTTTCAATAAAGTCTTTGGATACTACATCGAAATCAGCCGCGGCAGCGCGGATAACGCGCCCGAAAACTACCTGCGCAAACAAACCTTGGTAAACGCGGAACGTTATATCACGCCGGAATTAAAGGAATACGAATCGCTGGTATTAAACGCGGAAACTCAAATCCACGAAGTGGAGCTGCGCGTGTTTCGTTCCGTATGCGAGCGCGTGGCCAGTGATGCCGCGCCGCTGCTGCAAACAGCCAGAGCGCTGGCGCAGTTAGACTGCGTGCTTTCCCTCGCGGCAGCCGCGGCACTGAATAATTACACCCGACCAAGCGTGCGCGCGGAACGAGGCCTGAAGATAATCGGCGGACGGCACCCGGTGGTGGAGCGGTTGCGGACGGGCGAGCGCTTCATCGCTAATGACGCGGTGTTTGAGGAAGGCGAAATCGTGCGCGTGATCACCGGCCCGAACATGAGCGGCAAATCCACCTTCCTGCGCCAGGTTGTGTTGATTGTCCTGATGGCCCAGGTTGGTAGTTTTGTTCCGGCAGAGTCCGCGGAGATTGGGCTGGTGGACCGCATCTTTACCCGCATCGGCGCGCAGGACGCGATACACGCGGGTCAGTCTACATTTATGGTGGAAATGATTGAAGCCGCCAATATTTTGAACAACGCCACCCCGCGCAGCCTATTAATCCTGGACGAAATCGGGCGCGGCACCAGCACCTACGACGGGCTTTCCATTGCCTGGGCGATCATCGAATATCTGCACAGCCACCCAAAACTGAAGCCTTTAACCCTGTTCGCGACGCATTACCATGAGCTGACCGAGTTGGCGGAGATGCTGCCGGGTGTGCGCAATTACAACGTGGCAGTGACCGAGTCTGAAGGCCGGGTGCTATTCCTGCACAAAATCGTCCCGGGAGGAGCCGACCGCTCTTACGGCATTCACGTGGCGCAATTGGCTGGGCTGCCTGGGCCAGTCATCCAACGCGCCAATGAAATTCTAAAGCAGCTCGAAGCCACGTCCGGCAAGACCATCCCGGACCAGGTGCCAGATTCCTCGCAACTGCGATTATTTCCCGAGAATAACCCGCTGATAGACGCGTTCAAAAAAGTAGATCTCAACTCGCTTTCGCCAATTCAGGCGCTGAACCTGCTTTACGAGTGGCGCAGGAACTTTTTCCCCGAGGAGTGAAGTTTTTTACGAGGGAGTTATGCAAGCCAGTTGGGTTGGCCGTTAAGAAAATCGCCGCCGCGCATGGGGCGTTTGCCTTCCGGCTGAACTCTGTCCAGAACCAGAAGCCCTTCGGATGTGCCGATGGCGGGTAGACTGTTTACAATGTAGTGCCCCTCGATTTCGCTTTCAAAGGTATCGTGGGGGTGCGCTTCCAGCACTTTGAGCTGTTTTCCGTTCAGAATGAAATACGTGCCCGGCCAGGGGAAATAAGCGTGCACCTTACGCGCGAGGGAGAGCGCTGACTGCGAAAAGTCCAGCCGCCCATCCGCCTTTTTGAGCATGGGCGCGTAGGTGGCGAGGCTATCTGCCTGTATTAGCGGCGCAAGCATACCAGAAAGGAAGGAAGGGAGGATTTCCATCAAGGTCGCGGCGCCCAAAAATGCCAATTGCTGGGAGAGTTCAGCGCCGGTAGTGCCCGGGCGAATGGGAACAGCTCGTTGCGTCAGGATTGGGCCGGTATCCAGACCTTCTTCCATCAGCATGATAGTCACGCCACTGCGCTCGTCCCCGGCCAGGATGGCTGCCTGGATGGGTGAAGCGCCGCGCCAGCGCGGCAGCAGCGACGCGTGGACATTGATGCAGCCTTTTGGCGGGAGCGCGAGCACGCTTTTTGGAAGAATTTGGCCGAATGCCGCCACAACAATTAAATCTGGCTGCCAGGCTTTTAGCTGCTCGATAATACCAGTTTTTCGCAAAGAAAGAGGTTGAAAGACCGGAATTCCCAGTTGATCTGCCAACTGTTTGACTGGGCAGGGCATTGGTATGCGACCGCGCCCGGCTGGTCGATCTGGCTGGGTAACCACGCCGACCACCTGCGTGTTTTTATGCAGTTCTTCTAGCGTTGGAAGCGCGAAATCAGGCGAGCCCATGAAGACGACCCGGGTGTTCATGCCAGAATTTTATCATAAGGGCAAGCGGAAGCGCGCAAAATCGCAAAGTCGGAGTGAGTGTCCGGCTTTGCGATTTTGGAGGTGATTAATTCAGGCCGGTAATAGGCTTCGCAGTTTATTACTGGCAGCCAAGGGCGACGATGCGTTGGTCCAGTTTTTGGGCGTAGCCGATAACCATGGCTCTATCCTTGTTGTCCATAAAACTGACGCGCACATACAGATTGCAGCGCACAAAACCCACACCGATGTTCTCATCCGTGTTGGAATCCGCTGTCATGACATAGGCCAGGTCTTTGTCGCCTACTTCGTCAATGGTGTCAAATTCAAATTCGTAGGTGGTGGAATACTCCTGGATTATTCGCCTGACTTCGTCCAGATCGTCCATATAAGAAAGGATTGGGTCAAGGGTGTTGTCGTAAACGAAAATGGCAACGTAGCCTTCCACACCATCATCACCTTCTTCAATGGAAAGAAAATGCGTCTCCGTGCCCCTGTTCGTAATCCAGGTGAAGCGGTCATCTGGAATGCTGCCCAGGCTGCCGAGTTTGTAACCGGTCGGGAGATCTTCAGAATGCCCGAGCAAAGCCGGCAAGCTTACATCCACGGGCGGCGTAGTAGGCGCAGGGGGAAGAGTGGGGGCGCTGGTTGGGCTGGGAAGCGGTGTGGGGATTGCAGTGGGGGCCAGGGTCGGGATTGCGGTTGGCGCTGCCGCTTGCGTCTGGCGGATAGCTTCCTGTACGGCTTCAGCGGAGGGGGCGCAGGCTGCGGTTAAGAATACCAGAACGAGAACAATCAAAGCTTTTTTTATCATTTCAACTCCGAAAGGTAAACTGATAATTTACTGAGCGATACTAATTATAGATTGCTCACAGGAGGATTCTGCAAGGTCGAGAGGACTAATAACTTTTCTGTAAATGCCGCTGGGTCCGCTTCTTGGGCTGCGCTTACCAACGTCAATGTTTATTGTCCGTAATTTTAACCGGACCGTAATATTAATCAAATACATGTAAAGCTGAGTATGACCGTAATCGGCGCCTTTTCTTCCGTTTTAAGGGCACTCTCACAAGGATTTTGGGTGCAACTATTCCAATAATGTATTCCAATAATGTATTCAATTTGACAAAGAATTGTCTGGTAGGGTATACTTGCCAATCGTGAACTAATTCTCCCGGGAGAAAATTATGGAAAGCCCAATTGAACAACCTACCAATACACAAACAAGCCTGAAACCGAAACAAAAATTCGAAGGAAAGGTGATGAAAACCTCGCTGCAAGGCGCTATCCTTGATATCGGTGAAAAGCTGCCGGGCTTCCTGCATATTTCTCAGGTAATCATTGTTGATAAACCAGACGCGATCGTCCGGAACCTCGAAGAGGTTATTAAAGTTGGCGACACTATTAACGTCTGGGTGCGGCGCGTGCTTAAGGACCATGTTGAACTGACCATGCGCGAACCGCTTGGTCTGGAATGGCGCGAGATTCAGCCCGAGAACGTGTACCATGGCAAAATTGTCCGTCTGGAACAATTTGGCGTTTTCGTGGAAATTGGCGCGGAACGCCCGGGCCTCGTTCATGTCAGCGAAATTTCTCACAATTACGTGCGCGTGCCCTCCGAGGTCGTAAAAATTGGCGACGAAGTGGATGTAAAAGTCCTGGAAGTCGACAAGCGCAAAAAACAGATTAAGCTGAGCATGAAAGCGCTGCAAGAAGCTCCTGAGCCCGAAGAAGTTGAGCAAAAACGCCCTGCCAAAAAAGGTAAGGCCAAACAGGAAGTTGAAGTAGAAGCTCCCGCGGAAGAAATCATTCCGGACCCGACATTTATGGAAATTGCGCTGCGCCAGGCTATGGACCGCGCGGAAAAACGCAAGCCCCAGATTTCCAACCGCGTCAAGCGCGCTAAAGACCTGGATTCTGAGCATGACGAGATCTTTGACCGTACGCTTAAGGGTAAGCAAAATCAGGATTAGCATGCAACCAGGCAACGCTTTAGGCAAACAATCGTAAAACACCGGGGAGGGTCCGACTAACAACCCTCCCCGAAACTTTTAAAAACCCAATAGGTTTCATTTGGAGGGCGCAGATGACCACTAAAGTTATTTTTTTTACTGGTGGAGTGCTTTCGTCCGTTGGCAAGGGCGTAACCGCCGCGGCCATCGGGAGGCTTTTAAAGGCGCGCGGTTTTAATATCACCATTCAAAAACTGGATCCCTACCTTAATGTTGACCCGGGGACGCTCAGCCCGTACCAGCACGGGGAAGTATTTGTTCTGGACGACGGCGCGGAAACCGATCTTGACCTCGGGCATTATGAACGCTTTTGCGACTTGCGCCTGACGCGCAACAGTACGGTCACGACTGGCCAGGTTTACCAGGAAGTCCTGGACCGGGAACGCCGCGGCGATTATTTGGGTGGGACTATCCAGGTGATTCCGCATATCACCAACGAAATCAAGCGGCGCATTGCCTTAGTTGGTAAGGCTTCTAACGCGGATATCGCTTTAGTCGAAGTA